>SLMR01000035.1 GCA_007133445.1 Aquisalimonas sp.
GTCATTCACGTAGAGCTCTCCGTCGTAGTAGACCACTTTGTCGCCCGGCACCGCGACCACCCGCTTGATGAAATCCTGCGCCGGGTTCACCGGGTACTTGAACACGGCCAGGTCACCCCGTTCGGGGCTACCCGTCGGAATGATGCTGGTGTTGAGAACCGGCAGTCGCACATCGTAGGAGAACTTGTTGACGAGAATGAAGTCCCCGGCCAGCAGCGTGGGCAGCATGGAACCCGAGGGAATCCGGAACGGTTCCACCACGAAGGAGCGAATCACGAGCACGATCAGGATCACCGGGAACAGCGAGCGGCACAGATCAACCCACCAGTTCTCCTTCTCCGGCAGCGGCTGTCCGGCGCGCTTCAGGCGCCGGCGACGGACCGAGGCCCACACCACGGTGATCGCTGTCACCAGCGTCAGCAGAACCAGCAGAAACTCGAAATCCAGGAACATGGACACTCCGTTGTGCGGGCCGCCGCCGCGGTTACTCGTTATTGTTCACCTGCAGTACCGACAGGAAGGCTTCCTGGGGAATCTCGACCTTGCCGACCTGCTTCATGCGCTTCTTGCCCGCTTTCTGCTTCTCCAGCAGCTTGCGTTTGCGCGTGATGTCGCCGCCGTAGCACTTGGCGGTGACGTTCTTGCGCATGGCCTTGACCGTGGATCGGGCGACGATGTGGTTGCCCACCGCCGCCTGGATGGCCACCTCGAACATCTGTCGCGGGATCAGTTCCCGTAACCGGTCCGTCAGCTCGCGCCCCCGGCGATGGGCATGGTCCCGGTGGACAATCAGCGCCAGGGCGTCGACGCGATCACCGTTGATCAGCACATCCAGACGCACAAGATTCTCCGCCTGGAAGCGTGCCAGATCGTAATCGAAGGAGGCGAAACCGCGGCTGGCTGATTTCAGTCGGTCGAAGAAGTCCAGCACGACCTCACTCAGGGGCAGTTCGTAAGTGAGTGAGATCTGATTGCCCACGAACTGCATGTCCCGCTGTTTGCCCCGTTTCTCCTCGCACAGGGCGATGACGTTGCCCACGTAGTCCTGCGGTACCAGGATATTGCTGAGGATGATCGGCTCGCGGATCTCCTCGATCTCGTGCATCGGCGGAAGCGCCGCGGGGTTGCTGACATTGAGCACTTCGCCGTCCGTGGTCTGTACTTCGTAGACCACTGTGGGGGCGGTGGTGATCAGGTCCAGGTTGTACTCGCGCTCCAGGCGCTCCTGGACGATCTCCATGTGCAGCATGCCGAGGAAGCCGCAGCGGAAGCCGAAGCCGAGGGCGGCGGAGTTCTCCGGCTCGTACTGCAGCGAGGCATCGTTGAGGCGCAGCTTGGAGAGCGCATCGCGGAACGCCTCGTAATCTTCGGAACTGATCGGGAACATGCCGGCGAATACCCGCGGCTGCACCACCTTGAACCCCGGCACGCGCTCCGCGCATGGCGCGTTCTTGTGGGTGAGCGTGTCGCCCACCGGCGCGCCGTCGATATCCTTGATGCCGGCGACCACGTAGCCCACTTCGCCGGTTTCGAGGGCCTTCAACGGGGTCTTCTTGGGCGTAAACATGCCGAGCTGGTCCACCTGGAACTCCCGGCCGGTGGACCAGACCTGGATTTTCTCGCCTACGTTGATCCGGCCGTTGAACACCCGCACCAGACAGACAACGCCGAGGTAGTTGTCGAACCAGGAGTCCATGATCAACGCCTTGAGGGGCTCCTCCGGCTTGCCCTTGGGCGCGGGGACGTGCTCGACGATGGCTTCCAGCAGTTCGTCGATACCCTGCCCCGTCTTCGCACTGATCATGAGCGCGTTGTCGGTCTCCAGGCCGATGATCTCCTCGATCTGCTGCATCACCTCCGCCGGGTCTGCCGACGGCAGGTCGATCTTGTTCAGTACAGGCAGAATCTCAAGGCCTTCGTCCACGGCCGTGTAGCAGTTGGCAACACTCTGCGCCTCAACGCCCTGGGAGGCGTCCACCACTAGCAGGGCGCCGTCGCAGGCTGCCAGGGAGCGGGAGACCTCGTAGGAGAAGTCCACGTGGCCCGGGGTGTCGATGATGCTCAACTGATAGGTGTTGCCATCCTTGGCGTGGTACTCCAGCGCCACGCTCTGGGCCTTGATGGTGATGCCGCGCTCGCGCTCCAGATCCATGGAGTCGAGGACCTGCTCGGACATCTCCCTCCCGGTCAGGGCGCCGCAGCGCTCGATCAGGCGGTCGGCCAGCGTGGATTTGCCGTGATCGATGTGGGCGATAATGGAAAAGTTGCGTATGTGCTTCATGTGGCCTTCATTGCTTGGCTGTCGGGCTGCGTCGCGGGCGCCCCGGGGGCCGGACGCAAACGTGCCCCGCGGGCGGGGCACGTCGTGTCACCGTCGGCACCGGGTGCCGGTATTGTACCGATTCAGCGCCTGAGCACACGCCCCCTGGTCAGCAACGTGCTGAACCAGGGGGCATCGGGGCGTCAATCGTTTTCCGGCAGGCGGAGCGGCAGGAACCGAGGTGACCCGTTGCGCAGCAACAGTAGGGGCACCACGCGATCACCCTCGAGCCCTTCGGCGATTTCACGGAAGGTATCCAGCGAATCGACCCGCTGCTGGTCCAGCATGGTGATCACGTCGCCGCTGCGCACGCCCGCCGCCTGGGCCGGGCCGGAAGAGACGCTCTCGACCAGCACGCCGCCCTGGCGGATGTCCCGCTCCTCGCGTTCCTCACTGCTGAGGTCACGCAGCTCCATGCCGAAGAACTGTTCGTCGACCTGCGGCTCCTCGGGCTCGGGCTCTTCCCGTGGCTCGCGCTCGGCCATCTCGTCCGGAAGCTCACCCAGCGTGACGCTGATCTCCTTGTGCTCGCCGTCACGGATCACTTCCACCGTCACCTCCGCGTCGGCGCGCATGCGGCCTACCATGGGGGGCAACTCGGAAGAGGTGCCGACCTCCTGGCCTTCGAAACGCACGATCACGTCGCCAGGCTCAAGCCCCGCCGCTTCGGCCGGACTCTCCGGCGTCACCTGCGCCACCAGGGCGCCGTGGGGCCGGTCCATACCAAAGGATTCCGCCAGATCACGATCCACATCCTGGATCAGCACGCCCAGCCAGCCGCGGGCGACCCGGCCATCAGTGCGCAGCTGCTCCACCACATCCATGGCGAGTTCGATGGGAATGGCGAACGACAGACCCATGAAGCCGCCACTGCGGCTGTAGATATGGGAATTGATGCCCACCACCTCGCCGTCCAGGTTGAACAGCGGGCCGCCGGAGTTGCCCGGGTTGATGGCCACGTCGGTCTGAATGAAAGGCACGTAGCTGTCCTGCGGCAGGCTGCGCTGTTTCGCGCTGACAATGCCGGCCGTCACCGAATGCTCGAACCCGAACGGCGAACCGATGGCCAGCACCCACTCGCCGACCGAAAGGCGATCGGACGAACCGATGCGCACGGTGGGTAGATCATCGGCGTCGATATTCAGGAGGGCGAGGTCGCTCTGCTCGTCGTAGCCGATGACCTCGGCAGTAAACTGGCGCCGGTCACTGAGCTTGACCACCACTTCGTCGGCATTCCGGACCACGTGGTAGTTGGTGATGATGTCGCCGTCACTGGAGACGATGAAACCGGAACCCA
>SLMR01000333.1 GCA_007133445.1 Aquisalimonas sp.
CGAGCCGCGCCTCGCCCTGGCGCCGCGCAGGCGCTCAAAATGCAACGAATTCGGGTTACAGGACACTAGTGCGTGTTCCCGGCCTGACCGTCGGCGCTCGCCTCATCGGCGGTGCCGCCCTGCTGCTCCTGTTCCTGCTTCTGGCGGCGACGCTGCATGTAGAGCGCCTCGAAGTTCACCGGCGCCAGCACCATCTGCGGGAAGCCGCCCTTGGTCACTGCATCGGAGATGGCTTCACGGGCATACGGGAACAGCTGCGCCGGGCAATAGCTGCCCAGAAGCGCCTCCAGGGTCTGGTCGTCGAAACCCGAGAGCACGAAGATGCCGGCCTGCTGCACCTCGCACAGGTAGGCCGTCTTCTCGCCCTGCTTGGCAGTGACGGTGACGCGCACCACCGTCTCGTAGGTTTCGTCACCGAGCCGCGATGCCCGGGTATCCAGATCCACGCTGACCTCCGGCTTCCACTCGCCGGAGAAGATCGCCGGCGCATTGGGCGCCTCGAAGGAGAAATCGCGCATGTAGATCTTGCGGATGCCGAACTGCTGTTTGTTGTCCTGCTGCTGGCCCTGTCCGGCGGCGGCGTTGTCTTCAGCCATGTCGGCCACTCCCTGCGTTGGTGTCGAGTGGTCCCGGCGAGGTTGCCGGAATCGACCCTCAAGTATGAATGGGAAGGTTGGCCTCGTGCCAGCCCGTATAGCCTCCCCGGAGCTGGTGCACCTGCTCGAAGCCCTTCTCCTTGAGCTGCTTGCCGGCCTTGGCCGCCTGCATGCCCTGGGCGTCGTAGACGATCACCGGCTTGCTCTTGTGCTTGTCGAGCTTCTTGTGGCGCTGGTCCATGTTGCCGTTGGGCACGTTCACCGCCCCCGGCAGGTGCCCCTTGGCGTAGTCCGCCTCGCTGCGGATATCCACGAACAGGGCGTCCTCGCGGTTGTACAGGCGGGTCGCCTCGGTGGTGTCCACCGGCGTCACGCCGCGGGCGAAACGGGTGGTCTCGCTGACCACGATCCACACGATCACCATGGCCAGGGCAAGGAACAGCACCCAGTTGTTGGTCACGAATTCAATCAGCTGATCCATAGAGTTACAGTCCTGGTGAGCCGGCGCGTCAGGGTAGCGGCTCCGCCACGGGTTGCCAATCCCGCAGCGCCGGTGGCAGGCCGCCGGCAAAACGCCGTATTATACATGTGCCCGATGCCATTGACTGATCGGGGTGACTGCGCCCGTCGGCGCCAATCCCGGGCCCTCCGTGGCGCGTCCACCCGCCGCGGTCGGTGGCCGTGTCGCAGGGCGCCGGAACCATGCCACTCCGCACCAGGTGCACCATTGCCACGCGTTGCCATCCTTCGTGCCAGTGCCGGCCTGCTGCTCCTGACCCTGGTGGCCGGTGCGGTCCGCGGGGATGACTATCGCGAGTCCGCCGCCGAACTGGAAGCCCTGCGCGAGCGGATCGAGGCCATCGAGAGTGACCTCGGCGAGCGCCAGGCGCAGCGCGACGATGTGGTCGCCGAACTGCGTGAACTGGAGCAGGCCATCGGCGATGCCGCGGCGCGGCTGGAAGAGCTGGACAGCCGCCTGGCCCTGGGTGAAGAGCGTGCCGGGGAGCTGCGCGAGGCCGTGGAGGCGGAGGAGGAGGCAGTCGCCGAGCACCGGCGTGTGTTGCGCGCCGCCGTGCGGGAAGCCTACGTGAGCGGTCGCCAGGAAGTACTGAAACTCCTGCTCAACCAGCAGGATCCGGCCGCCGTGGACCGCCTGCTGGTGTACATGGACTACTTCGGCGAGGCGCGCGCGGCGCGCATCGAGGCGGCCACCGCGGCCATGGCCCGCTACCGCGACCTGCGTGATGAGCTGGAGGACGAGCTGGCGGAGCTGGAGCAGTTGCGCGATCAGCAGCAGGGCGAGCGCCGAAGGCTGAGCCAGCGGCGTCAGGAGCGTAGCAGCGTGCTTGAGCGGGTCGAAGCCGCCATCGGTGACGACGAGGCGCGCCTGGAGCGCCTGGCGGAGGATGAGGCGGAACTCGAGTCGCTGGTGGATGACCTGCGTGATGCTCTGGCCGACGTGCCCGAAACCGACCTGGACCGCGCCTCCTTCGATGAGCAGCGCGGTGCCCTCCCCTGGCCGGTCAGCGGGGAGCTGGCGGCCCGGTTCGGGGAGAGCCGGCGCAGTGGCGGGGATTGGCGCGGTGTGCTTCTGCGCAGCGACATGGGCACGCAAGTGGAGGCCGTGGCCCATGGGCGCGTGGTCTTCGCAGACTGGTTGCGCGGTCTCGGTTTATTGGTGATCATCGATCATGGCGATGGCTACATGACGCTGTATGGCCACAATCAGAGCCTCTACAAGGATGTGGGGGACTGGGTCGACGCCGGCGACGTGGTCGCTCGGGTCGGTGACAGCGGCGGCCGCGATCAGGCCGGGCTCTATTTCGAGCTGCGGGTCGCCGGCGAGCCCGAGGATCCCCTGCGCTGGCTGGACTGATACCGGGCCAGTGTCCACCCAACGCCGCCGAATGCCGGCGGAACGTCCGCACTCACGAGTCGCTGCCCCGGGGGCAGAACCATTATGAAACGATACATGCGCAAGTCACTCCTGCCCCTGGCCTTCGGGGTCCTGCTGGGCGTGGCGGGCACGCTGACCACCAGCGTGGTCGCCGACCGCAACGGCGTCTCCGTGGACCTGCCCCTGGAGCAGTTGCGGACCTTCAGTGAGGTCTTCAATCGCGTCAAGAGCGATTACGTTGATGAAACCACCTCCGGCGAGCTGATCGAGGATGCCATTCGCGGCATGCTCAGCGGGCTTGATCCGCATTCGAGCTATCTCAAGCCGGATGAATTCGAGGACGTGCAGTCGGGGACCCGCGGCGAGTTCGGCGGCCTCGGTCTTGAGGTGGGCCGCGAGGACGGCTTCGTCAAGGTGATTGCCCCCATCGACGACACTCCGGCCGAACGTGCCGGCCTCAAGCCGGGGGATCTGATCATCCGCGTGGATGGCGAGTCCACCAAGGGCATGGAGCTCAATGACGCGGTGCGCCTGATGCGCGGCGAACCGGGCACCGAGGTGGAACTTACCGTCGTGCGTGACGGCGAGGACGGGCCCTTCACGGTGACCCTGGAGCGGGCGGTGATTCAGGTCACCAGCGTGCGCGCGCGCCTGCTCGACGACAATTACGGCTACATCCGCATCAGTCAGTTCCAGTCCCGTACCGGCTCGCAGCTGCTGGAGGCCATCGAGGACCTGCACGCCGAGGCCGACGGCCGCCTCAACGGCCTGGTGCTGGACCTGCGCAACAACCCCGGTGGCGTGCTCCAGGCCGCTGTGGCGGTCTCCGATGCCTTCCTGCACGACGGGCGCATCGTCTACACCGAGGGCCGTCGGGAGCGGGCGCGCATGGAATTCGACGCCACGCCCAGTGACGCCATCGGTGGTGCGCCCATGGTGGTGCTGGTGAATAACGGTTCGGCCTCCGCCTCGGAGATCGTCGCCGGCGCGCTCCAGGATCACCGCCGCGCGGTGCTGATGGGCACCAACACCTTCGGCAAGGGTTCGGTGCAGAGCATCCTGCCCCTGAGCGGCGGATCGGCGGTGAAGCTCACCACCGCGACCTACTTCACGCC
>SLMR01000273.1 GCA_007133445.1 Aquisalimonas sp.
AGCGCGGTCGCGGCACCGGCTTCTCCGGCGTGGAGAAGCGCGGTCGCGGCACCGGCTTCTCCGGCGTGGAGAACCACCTCTTCTACGGCGACAAGACCAAGATGGTCTTCGGCGACGCCCAGAAGGTGGCCAGCACCATGGCCGCCACGGTCAAGGATCTCTGATCCGGTGCACCGGACCACGAAAAAGGCCGCCTTCGGGCGGCCTTTTTTTGGTTGGTACCCTGGTGGGCCGTTTCGTTAATGGTGCATCAAGATGCACCCTACGCTTCGGCGCAGCTGATATATCGGCCTATTGATCCGGCGCCGGATCACGGCACCCGTAGGGTGCATCTTGATGCACCGCGCCGCTCTCCGCTACTGCACGGACTGTCCCGACCCGACGGCGGCCTCCCGAAGCCGCTCGAGCATGCCTTCGGGCACTCGCCCCCACGGCACTCCGCGCTGCTCCAGATACCGCGCGACGACGCGTTCCACGTCCACCGCCGCATCGCCAGCCGGCTCCCGCGCACTTGCCGCCGCAAGCCGCTCCAGCACCCGCCGGAGCACGTAGCGCTCCAGGACCAGCTCCTGCTCCAGCAGCTGCCGGCGCAGGTTCGCCGCTTCGCCCTCCTTTGCCGCCCATGCGCGCAAACCGTTCCGCGCTCGCCGGTACGGCCGCAGGACCTCCGCTTCCAGGGCTTCCGTGTCGGCCACGATCTCCCGCACGGTCTTGTCCGTGGCGGCGCCATAACCGACCGCGCTGCTCCAGATCAGGGTCAGCAGGGCGGAGACACTGACACCGGCGTCCTCCTGCAGGGCGAGCAGTGCCTCCTTCATCCCCGGCTGCGCGTACATCGCGGCAAGGGCGCTCCAGGCGTTATCGGCGGTCGCACGTTTCATGGCGGCGAGTATAGCGGGCCAGCACGTCGCAGCGGAAAGACCGGACTGCGGTAGGCGCCTTCACAGCGGTTCCGGAGACCGGTGTCCGGCCTTGACAAGCCTACGATTATGCACAGTCCGGCAATATCGGCCGGCGAGAGCGCAGTAACGCGCGACACCTTATGCGGCGCAGCGGGGAAAACCCATAACTATTTGTTTTACTTTAATTCTTCTCAGCGCCCAAATATTGCCCGATGTAACGTGCTTCCTAACGAGAACAGGCACTTCGCGCTTCCTTGCCGCGTTCATCCACACACTTATCCACAGGATCTGTGGATGAACCGGGAGGGACGTCCGGGACCTTCGCCGGGTACACTCGCCGGCACGGACCATCACCCGGGAAACCCATGAGCGACGACCAGGTCATTCACGTCGCGGTGCCCGCACCCATGGACGGCACCCTCGACTACCTGCCCATCGACGACACCGGCACCCTGCCGCCTCCCGGCGCGCGGGTGCGCGTTCCGTTCGGGCGCCGCCGGGTGGTCGGCATCGTCACCGGCAGTGGCCGACGGCCGCGGGTCTCCGGGATTCGTTTGCGGCGCATCCAGGAGGTGCTCGACGACAGGCCCGTGCTGTCCGACGAACTGCTGAAACTCGGGCTCTGGGCTGCCGATTACTATCATCATCCGCCAGGGGAAGTCCTCACCGGCTTTCTGCCCGTGCCCCTCCGGCAGGGACAGCCCGCGGAACGCCGCCCGCCGGAACACTGGTGCCTGACCGAGTCCGGCCGCGCCGCAAGCATCGAGGCGCTCCGCCGGCGCGCACCCCGTCAGGCCGCGGTGCTGACACGCCTGGCCGAAAGCCCTGACGGCCTGCCGGTGGCGGCACTGGCCGACCTGGAAGGCGACTGGCGCACCGCTTTGCGCACTCTGGAGGAGCGCGGCCTTGCCGCCCGCACGCAGCCGCGAAGCAGCACGGCGACCTCGGCCCCGCCTGCCCTGAACGACACCCAGCAGGCCGCCGCCGACGCCATCATCGCTTCCCTGGGGGAGTTCCAGGCGCACCTGCTGGAAGGGGTGACCGGCAGCGGCAAGACGGAAGTCTACCTGGCGGCGGTGGACGCCACCCTGGCGCGGGGAGAGCAGGTTCTGGTGCTGGTGCCGGAGATCGGCCTGACACCACAGCTCATCGAACGCTTCAATGCCCGCGTCCCCGGGCGCGTTGCCGTCCTGCACTCCGCGCTTGCCGACGGCGAACGCCGGGACGCCTGGCTGGCGGCTGCCGCCGGCGACGTGGACGTGCTCATCGGCACCCGTTCGGCGCTGTTCACCCCACTGCCACGGCCGGGCCTGTTCATCGTCGACGAGGAACACGACGCCTCCCTGAAACAACAGGACGGCTTCCGCTATCACGCCCGGGACCTCGCCGCGGTGCGGGCCCGGGACGTGAACCGCCCCCTGGTGCTGGGCTCGGCCACTCCGTCCCTGGAGAGCCTGCACAACGCCCTGGCCGAGCGCTACAGGCTGCTGCCCCTGCCCCGGCGTGCCGGCGCCGCCCGACCACCCCGCATGGAGCTGCTCGACATCCGCGGCCAGCCGCTGGATGCCGGCCTGTCCCGCCCCGTCCAGATGCGCATGCAGCAGCACCTGGACGGCCACGGCCAGGTGCTGCTGTTTCTCAACCGGCGCGGCTTTGCGCCCGTGCTGCTGTGTCACGACTGCGGCTGGATCGCCGGCTGCCCACGCTGCGATGCCCGCCTCACCTGGCACCAGCAAGCCCGCCGCCTGCGTTGCCACCACTGCGGCTACGAACGCCCCGTGGACCGCCAGTGCCAGGACTGCGGCAGCACCGACTTGCACGACGTGGGCCAGGGCACCGAGAAGCTCGAGCACGCCCTGGCCGAGCGCTTCCCGGATTACGGTGTCGTTCGTATCGACCGGGACAGCACCCGCCGCAAGGGCGCCATGAGCGACATGCTGGAACAGGCCCGCCAGGGCGAGGCGCGCATCCTGCTGGGCACGCAGATGCTGGCCAAGGGCCATGACCTCCCGGATATCAGCCTGGTAGCGATTCTGGACTGCGACCATGGGCTGTTCGGGTCCGATTTCCGTGCCCCGGAGCGCATGGCCCAGCTCATCACCCAGGTGGCCGGCCGCGCCGGCCGCCGGGAGCGCTCGGGCGAAGTCCTGATTCAGACCCACCACCCGGAGCACCCACTGCTCGATACACTGCTGCGCGAAGGCTACGGCCGCGTGGCCCGCGCCATGCTGCGCGAACGCCGCGACGCCGCGCTGCCGCCCCACACCCACATGGCGCTGATCCGCGCCGAAGCGGTGGACGCCGACGCGCCAAAGGCATTCCTGGAGGCCGTTCGCGAAACCGGGGAAGCCAGCGCCGGCGACGACGTCCTGCTCATGGGCCCGGTTCCCGCCCCCATGGAACGCCGCGCCGGCCGCTACCGCGCCCAACTGCTCCTGCAGGCCGCGCAGCGCCCGCCACTGCACGCCCTGCTACGCCGTCTCATCCCCCGACTCCCAGAGCTGCCGGGCGCACGCCGCGTCCGCTGCTCCGTGGACGTGGACCCGCAGGACATGCTGTAGCCCGGCGCACACACGGCGAGGGCCCAACACGACCATGCCCCGGAGCCGGGAAGAGGGGGCTTTCCTCCCGGACCGTCTGCGGCCAGGACGGCCGCAGCCGAGCCTACAGGGACGTATTCACGGCGTGTCCGGGAGGAAAGTC
>SLMR01000025.1 GCA_007133445.1 Aquisalimonas sp.
AATGCCGCCCTGCGCATCCGCGAGTGGCGGCAGCAAAGGGCACAGGAAGCGTGAGGGTGACCCGTGGCGCCGGCGGGCAATGACACGGGCACCACCTCGGGCATTGTGATGGACCCTGCCGAGGCGCGTCCCGAGCGGTTCGTTGGTGCCCGAGCTCCGGCACCTGGGCACCTGGGCACCCGAGCACGGGGCACGGGGCACGGGGCACGGGGCACGGGGCACGGGGCACGGGTAGGGTGCATCTTGATGCACCGCATTGGGCCTTCGATGAACCACCCGGGCGCGGCATGGCGGGAGAAGGTGCATCAAGATGCACCCTACGCGGGGCCATCGGCTTGCCCGCAGCAGGGGCATGCCTGACTCCACCTCTTCACTTCAGAACGGCCCGGGCTTCCGGCGGATGAAGCTACCGGTCTTGCGCCAGTACAGGATCAGCAACAGCCCGAACACCATGCCGCCCAGGTGGGCGAAGTGGGCGATACCGGAGAGCGTGCCGGTCACCCCGGCCCAGAGCTCGAAGGCGCCGTAGGCCACCACGAAGTACTTGGCCTTCATGGGAATCGGCGGAATCAGAAGCATGATGCGCTGGTTCGGGAACATCATCCCGAAGCCGAGGAGAATCCCGAACACGCCGCCGGAGGCACCCACGGTGGGGTACGGCGTGGCGGCGTTGGTGGCCACCACCAGCTGGATGAGCCCGGCACCCACCACACAGAACAGGAAGTAGAAGGCGAACCGCCTCGACCCCCAGAGGTTCTCCAGGGCCACGCCGAACATCCACAGGGCGAACATGTTCACCGCCAGATGCAGGGTACCGCCGTGCAGGAAGCCGTAGGTGAGCACCTGCCAGACCTGGAACGGCGGTGCCTCGCCCATACCCAGCGCCGCCAGGCCACCATCGGACCCGCCCAGCGGCCACAGGGCGAAGTTGACCAGCAGCCACTGGCCCATGACGCCCTGGGCCAGGAACACGGCGCCGTTGATGATCAGCAGCGTGAGGATCACCGGCGGCAGCAGGGACGGCCCGGCGGGCCGGCGCGGCGGTGGCGGTTGTTGCGGTGGCTCGGAGGTGGTCCGGCCGTCCCAGTCCTGCATCGGGGGAACCTTCCGGGAAGCTGGCGGTGTCCGCGCACTGTAGTCCGGGCGCGACGAGCGGGCAACCGGCCCAGCCCCGTGCCGCGACGATCAGAGACGCTGACCCGAGAAGTCGTATCGCCAGAACAGACCAGCGCGCCACAGGTCGAGTTCCTCGCCGGTATCCGCATCGCTGAACTGCTGTTCGTACTCCACACCCAGGACGTGGCGCTGGCGGCGGTAGCGCCAGTCCATGGCCAGGTGGTATTCGTCCACGTCGGGCGCTGTCAGGCCCGGCCGGTCCAGGCGCCGGTATCCCAGCGCGACACCCAGCTCGTGCAGCGCGCCACTGGCGGCCAGGGACAGGGTCGGGTTGAGGGTGTGCTGTTCCAGGTGGCCGTCGCGGCTGCGGTATGCAACCCCGGGGGCGGCGGTCACATCCATCCGGCCCACCGCGAAGCGACTCTCGTGGGCAAGACCGACACGGCGCTCGCGACGCCCCAGATCACCGCCGGCACGGTCATCCAGGTCGAGCCAGAAGAGTTCCACTTGCGCCTCGTTGCTCGTCGCCAGCGGTATGTTCATGTCCCAAATGGCGCGCCGTGTCAGCTGGTCGATGCCGCCTTGCCGGTCACCACGCTCGCGCACGCTGAGATCCACGGCCTGGCGCGTCATCACCGGACCGATACCGAAGGGCACCGCCACCTCCGCGCCATGCTCGTCCACGCGCACCGGGTTGACGCCGGCTGCCGCATCCACGTACCGGTTGTAGCGCCCGCGCGCACGAGCACGTTCACTGAGGCTCAACCCGACTGACACTCCAAGGGTGCGGCTGTCGCCCACCACCTCGGTGCCGGCAGGCTGGAAATCCTCGCCATAGCGCTCGTACCTCAGGGCGTAGTCCAGGGGCAGGGGAAGAAGCGCGTCGGTACCGGTGAGCCGGGCATGCCAGCCGTGATCCCGGGCCGAGCGCGCAGGCTCGCCGTCGACCCCGGACCAGTGCTCACCATCGAGCCTTGCCCACTCCGCCTCCGCCGCCAGCTGCTGCTCCAGCAGGCTGAAATCCCGGGAGGCGGCCAGGCTGGCAACCAGGTGGCTGTCTTCCGCGCCGGTGAATGCGGTCTGGTCGTGGTGAACCAGGTTGAGCGACAGATCCCCCAGCAGCGGATCGGCCATGAGCCAGGAAGCGCCATGGTACTCCCCCTCTGGAGCCACCAGGGATGGCGACACCGTCTCGTCGTCACCATACCAGTCGCGCCGGTAGGCACCGGATACCCAGACCAGCGAGTGATCGGCCTCACCCAGGCGCGGCTGCACCTCCAGGCGGGCACCGCGGAGATCCTGATCCAGGCTGAGCCGGCTGAAACGGGCGTGCTGGTCCCCGAGGTCGACCCGGTAGGGCGCTGCCGCGGCCGCGTCTTCATAGCGCAACCGGATGTATTCCAGATGCGCACCGTCCTCGAGGGTCCGGTAGTCGGAGCCGCTGAGTACGCCGGCGATGTCCGCATCCAGATACTGACCGGCTCCGGTTTCGCGGCTGAACCCGAGATTGATGTCCTGGTAGGCCTGCAGTCCGTCCTCGGCATAGCCGCCCAGAAGCGGATCACCGCTGATGCCGTAGTATTCGATGCGCGTGGTGGTATCACCCCGGACGCTCCATTCCGGCGTGTCGCCGTGGGCAAGCGACGTAGCAATGAGCCCCGCCGTTAACCACACCCCTATTGCGGTAGCCGTCTTTCCCATCGAACCAGCAGATCCTGACGTCCTTCTCGCCGCTGCAGCTCACCGTCCGCGTCGGCACCTTCCACCTGTAGCCGCACACCGACCCGCAGGGTGCGGATAACCGCGTCGGCCTCGCGTTCCTGATCCACCACCCGCATGGGGCCGACGGCCAGCAGACGTAACCGGGCGTCCGGAGGCACCTGGTCCTCAATGGCATCCAGCAGGCGCTGACGCTCCGGGAAGGACTCCGCCAGATAGTCCGCGAGATCCTGCCCGTTCCAGGAGCGCATCAGAGTCGCAAGCCAGTCCTCCACCTGCTGCCGCTCCTGGGCGGTGAGTTCCTCGGACTCCCCACGCTCGCCGATGGGTTCGAGATCCCGTTGGCCCGCCGTGGCACTTAGACAGACCAGCAACAGCGCTGCGATCACCGTACGCATCACTGCTCGTCTTCCCCCGCGACCCCGAAGCCGCCCGGCTGCCGCGCGTCCCAGGGGTTCACACCGCTGCCGGGGCGCGCTTCCCGGAGCTGCCCCCGGACCTCGCCGCACCCGGGACGATCGAGGATCGCCTCGCCCAGGGACTTGACCGGCGGCTCGTCCGCGGCCAGACCGTCATCGCGCAACGCCCGGTACAAGGCCATCAACGCCGGACAGCCCTGCTCAGTCAGGGCCGGCCCGTCAGGCTGTTCAACATCGCCGGAGCCATACGCCGCGACCAGACCGGGCAGCAGCAACGGCGCAGCCAGAAGGCCGGGCAACAGTCGTATAAGCGCATGAGGTTTTTTCGCCAACCCTTTGGACTCCA
>SLMR01000290.1 GCA_007133445.1 Aquisalimonas sp.
CATGGATCTGGACCACTTCAAGACCATCAATGATGAGCGGGGCCACGAGGCCGGCGACCGCGCCCTGCTGGCATTCGCTGATCTACTCCGGGAACGGTTGCGCGCCAGCGACCTGCCTTGCCGATGGGGGGGCGAGGAATTCCAGGTGCTACTCAGCGATACCGGGCCGGATGGGGCAGAAAGGATTGCCGAGGAGATCCGCAGCACACTGCAGAACACTCGCGTCGAGTTGGAGCAGGGTGAACTACGGATGACCGTGAGCATCGGCATCGCCTCTTACCCCGGGGATGCGGATGATGTGCCCAGCCTGCTGATTCTCGCAGACCGCAGGCTCTACCAGGCCAAGGTGCGCGGGCGCAATTGCATCGTCGACGGGAGTACGGGCTGAGACGGCGCCCGCAACGGATGAACCTGCGCCACGCCGGCGCTCCTCTCTGACAGTGGGCACTTCACGCCTGTCCGTGCGGTGCATTGGGACTCTATGACGGGGTTGTATTTATCGTCTGATTAAGAGAGCATCTGATAAACAACAATAGTCACCCGACGCCAACGATCGTGCCGACGGCGTCGCTGGTCGGAGGAGAAGCTGATGAAACCTGCCCAGTTCGCCTATGCGCGGGCGACGGACGTGTCGCATGCGCTTGCCCTGTGGGCCGAGGCCGGCGAGGAGGCACAGATCCTCGCCGGAGGCCAGAGCCTGATCGCGGGCCTGGGGCTGCGCCTTGCCGATACGCCAGCCCTGATCGACATCAACCACGTGCCCGGGCTGGCCGGGGTGACAGAACAGGGGGATCGCATCCGCATCGGTGCCATGACGCGCCATGCGGAACTGGCTCGCGATCCGTTGGTGGCGGAGCACGCACCCGCCATCGCCGAGGCTGCCCCTCTGATTGCCCATCCTGCCATCCAGGCTCGGGGCACCATCGGTGGTTCCCTGGCTTACGCGGACCCCGCCGCGGAGTTTCCGGCCTGCGTGGTCGCCCTCGACGCCGAGCTGGTGCTTCAGAGCCGCGAGGGCGAGCGCCGCGTTGCCGCAAGCGAGTTCTTCCTTGGTCTCTACGAGACGGCTCTGGAGCCCTTCGAGCTGCTGACCGCCATCGAGATCCCCAAGGCTGGCACCCGGCGGCAGACGGTGCAGGAGCTGGTGCGGCGCCACGGCGACTACGCCATTGTCGGCATCGTGCTAGCCGCGGATGTCCAGGGTGAGCAGCTGGCGAATCCCAGCGTCGTCTACTTCGGCGTCGGTGACGCACCCGTGGTCGCCGAGCGTGCCGCACAGGCCTTGAGCCAGGGTGACGTGGACGGCGCCATGAAGGCCCTGGACGACGATCTCGACCCACCGGGGGATCTCTCCGGCGGGCCGGAGACCAAGCAACACCTGGCCCGGGTCATCCTGCAGCGGGCCGTCGATGCGCTGCGGGCGCGGTAATTCAGGGGGAGCGGGCATGAGCGATAACGGTTTTTCATACGAAGTGGACGTGACGGTGACCGTCAACGGCGAGCGCGTCTCGCGGCGCGTTGACGCCCGCCGTCACCTGGTTGATTTCCTGCGCCAGGATGTGGGGCTCACCGGTACGCATACCGGCTGCGAACATGGTGTGTGCGGCGCCTGCACCGTGCAGGTCAACGGTGAAGTCGTGCGTGGCTGCCTGATGCTGGCCGCGCAGCTGGACGGCGCCGAGGTGTGGACCATTGAAGGCTTGTCCGACAGCGGTGCCCTCGATGCTCTGCAGCGGGCCTTCGTCGAGCGCAACGCGCTGCAGTGCGGTTTCTGCACGCCGGGCATGCTGATCACCGCCGCGGACCTGCTCGGCCGCGACAGTGCACCGTCCCGGGAGGAGATCCGCGAACACATCTCCGGCAACTACTGCCGGTGCACCGGCTACGAGGCCATCGTCGATGCAGTGGAGATGGCGGCGGGCACCCGCCCCGGCGTCACCCAGGCGGGAGGAGGCACGGAATGAGTATTGATCTCAACCAGGTGGATCGACCCAACAGTTACATCGGCAAGACCGTCCCGCGTCCCAACGCCCGCAAGCTGGTCGAGGGGCGGGGGCAGTATGTGGACGATGTCTACCTGCCCCGCATGGTGCATGTCGCCTATCTGCGCAGCCCGTACGCCCACGCCCGCATCAAGGGCATCAACGCCGAGCCGGCGCTGGCGATTCCGGGAGTGCTGCGGGTGTTCACCGGTGTCGATCTCAAGGACGTGTGCACCCCGTGGGTGGCCACCCTGGACCACCTCAAGGGCATGAAATCGGCACCGCAGCATGCGCTGGCCGTCGAGCGCGCCATGTGGGTGGGCGAGCCCGTGGCCGCCGTGGTGGCAGAGAGCCGTGCGGTGGCGGAGGACGGCGTCGCCGCCCTGGAGGTGGATTTCGACCCGCTGCCCGTGGTCGCCGACATGGAGACTGCCCTGGACCCGGACACCCCGGTTCTGCACGAGGAACTGGGCGACAACCTGACCTTCACGCGGACCCACGAGTCGGGGGACGTGGCCGAGGCCTTTGCCTCCGCGGCACATGTGGTCGAAGAGACGTTCCACACGGGGCGGCACACCGGGGTCTGCCTGGAGCCGCGTTCCATTCTGGCGGACTTCAACCGCTCCGAGAATCAGCTCACGGTGTATTCCGCCACCCAGGCGCCGCACATGATCCAGTCCTCGTTCGCCAAGCACCTGGAGTTGCCGGAGAGCAAGGTGCGGGTAATCTGTGGGGATGTGGGCGGCTCCTACGGCATCAAGGTGCACATCTATCCAGACGAGATGGCGACCGCGGCCATCGCGCGGGTGATGGGGCGGCCGGTGAAGTTCATCGCCGACCGGCTCGAGTCCTTCACATCGGACATCCACGCCCGCGATCATCGCGTCACGGCGCGCATGGCGGTGACCGAGGATGGCCGCATCACGGCTCTGGAGATCGATGATCTCACTGGTATCGGTCCCTATTCCGTGTATCCGCGTACCAGTGCTGTCGAGGGCAACCAGGTGGTGAACCTCTGCGGCGGCCCGTACGACCTGGCCAGCTACAAGGCCACCACCAAGGTGGTGATGCAGAACAAGGCACCCATGTGTCAGTACCGCGCGGTGGGCCATCCCATCGCCTGCGCGGTAACCGAGGGCATGGTGGATCTGGCCGCCGAGGCGCTGGGCATGGACCCCGTGGAACTGCGTCGCCGCAACCTGGTGCCCGATGATGCCTACCCCTACACCGCGGCCAGCGGCATGAAGTTCGAGGCGCTGTCTCACCACGCCAGCCTGGAGAAACTGCTGGGGCTCATGGACTACGACAGTCTGCGCCGCGAGCAGGAGGAACTGCGCGGCAAGGGTGTTTACCGGGGCATCGGCATTGCCAGCTTCATCGAACTGACCAACCCAAGCCCGTTCATGTACGGCATCGGTGGCGCCCGCATTTCCGCGCAGGACGGTGCCACAGTGCGCATGGACCCCGACGGCTCCCTGGTGGTGCTCTCGGGCGTGACCGAGCAGGGGCAGGGGACCGAAGGCATGCTGGCCCAGGTGGTCGCCGAGAGTGTCGGCGTACCCATCGACACGGTGAAGGTGATCACCGGCGATACCCAGACCACCCCGTACG
>SLMR01000059.1 GCA_007133445.1 Aquisalimonas sp.
GCGTCCAGGGCCGGAATCACGAAGTGCACGCTGCAGCCGTGCTCCCGGTGACCTGCCTCCAGGGCGCGTCGGTGGGTGTGCAATCCCCGGAACGCCGGCAGCAGCGACGGGTGGATGTTCAGCATCCGGCCCCGGAAGTGCTCCACCAGAGGGTCGGTGAGAATGCGCATGAAGCCGGCCAGGACCACCAGGCCCGGCTCGCGGGCCTCGATGCGGTCCCGCAGGGCGGTATCGTAGCTTTCGCGATCGGCGAACTCGCGGTGGTCCAATGTCTCCGCGTGAATGCCCGCGGCGCGCGCCCGCTCAAGCCCGTAGGCGCCGGGCCGGTTGCTGATGACCGCCCGGATGTCGATGGCTAGCTCGCCGGCTTGCTGGCCGTCAATCAGGGCCTGCAGGTTGCTGCCGCTGCCGGACAACAGGACCACCACGGGGAGCGGTGTGGCCGTCATGCACCCTCCTGGAAGCGCACGCGTTGCTCCGCGTTGGTGGCGCCTTCCACCCGGCCGATGCGCCAGGCGGTCTCGCCGGCGTCGCGCAACGTCGTCAGCGCGGCATCACAATCCTGTTCGGCCACGCAGACCACCATGCCCACGCCGCAGTTGAAGGTGCGCAGCATCTCGGCGGTGGCGACATTGCCCTGATCCTGCAGCCAGGTGAACACGCCGGGCCAGGTCCAGGAGGCGGTGTCGATCACTGCCGCGCAGTGTTCCGGCAGGGTGCGCGGGAGATTCTCGGGCAGGCCGCCGCCGGTGATGTGGGCCATGGCATGCACCCCCACCCGCTCGCGCAGCGCGCGAATGCTGCGGGCGTAGATGCGCGTGGGGGCCATCAGGGCGGCTGCCAGCGGGGCGCCATCCAGATCCTGCTCCAGACGCACGCCGCTGTGTTCAATGATTCGCCGCACCAGCGAATAGCCGTTGGAGTGCGGGCCACTGCTGGCCAGGGCGATGAGCGCGTCTCCCGGCGCCACCTGGCTGCCGTCAATGATCTCTGTCCGTTCCACGGCGCCCACGCAGAAACCGGCCAGATCGTAATGCCCCTCGGCGTACATGCCCGGCATTTCCGCCGTCTCGCCGCCGATCAGGGCGGCGCCGGCGTCCTCGCAGCCACGGGCAATCCCCTCGACCACGGCGGCGGCCACGTCCACGTCCAGGCGGCCGGTGGCGTAGTAATCCAGGAAGAACAGCGGATCGGCGCCGCAGACAATGATGTCGTTGACGCACATGGCCACCAGGTCGACGCCGATACCGTCGTGCCGTCCCGTTTCAATGGCCAGTTTCAGCTTGGTGCCCACGCCGTCGGTGCCGGAGACCAGTACCGGTTCCCGGTAGCGGTCCACCGGCAGGGCGAACAGGCCGCCGAAACCGCCCAGCCCGCCCAGTACTTCCGGGCGCTGGGTGCGCGCCACCGCCGGGCGGATGCGATCCACGAGGCTGTTGCCGGCGTCGATGTCCACGCCGGCGTCGCGATAGGTCAGGCCGTCGCCGGATGGCGTCTGGTCGGAAGTCAAGCCGTTTTCTCCTAAGATGGCAGTCGTGAGATCGGGCAGGCGCGTATGGTAGCCGATTGACCGCCATCGAGCATCCGGCGCGTCCCGCATGGTATCTTGCCGGGAGGTTCGCGCGCTGCCCGCCAACTGCGAGGAATCCATGGGAAAACGGTTGTTGTGTCTGCTTGTGATCTGCCTCCTGCCGGGGCTGGTTCATGCCGGCGGTGGCATGTTCGATGCCCGCATCAAGGTGGAGAGCCAGGCGTCGGGTGAGCGGGACGACGCCACCCGGGAGGGGCTGCGCGGCATCCTGGTGCGGATGACCGGGCTGGAAGTCCCGGAGGAGCACCCGGAGCTGTCGTCTCTGCTTGGTGATCCGGGGCGCTACGTGCAGCAGTACGGTTACGACGACGGCGACGATGATGACCTGAAGTTGGTGGTGCGCTTCGATGGCCCGGCGATCCAGGGGCGCCTTGTGGAGGCTGAGGTGCCGATCTGGCCCGCCGAGGCCCGCCCGCGGACCATTGCCTGGATTGCCGTGGATCGCGGCGGCGACCGCCGGATTCTCGGCGGCGACCAGGAGCAGGAGCTGCAGGCGGCGCTGCGTCAGGCCGGGCGCACGTCCGGACTGCCGCTGCTGTTCCCGCTGCTGGATCTGGAGGACCAGCGCGCGGTGAGTTCCTCCGACATCTGGGGTGGGTTCCGGAGTCCCGTTCTGGAAGCGTCTGAGCGGTACGACGCCGAGGCGGTGCTGATCGGTCGCGTCGGCCGTCGGGGCGACGGCTGGCGGGCGCGGTGGTCGCTCTACTGGGATGGTGACTCCCACGACTGGACCGTGGAGATGGAGGACCTGGACAAGGAGCTCTCCCAGGGCGTGCATCGCGGCGTCATGCAACTGGCGGGCGTGTACGCCGAGATTCCGGACCCCGACTCCGTGGGACGCCTGACCGTGCGCGTCCAGGACGTCGGGGACCTGCATACCTACGGTCGCGTGGAGCGCTACCTGCGGGGGCTGCGTGACGTCGAGGAGGTGGAGCCGGTGCGCGTCAGTGACCACGGCATCGACTTCCGCGTCCGCGTCCAGGGGCTGTCCGACCGCACGCTGGAACGGATACGAAGTGGCCGGGTTCTGGCCGAGGTGGACGAGGTGGCCGAGGACGATGATGCAGAGGAAGGCGGCGTCCGGCCGGACTACGTTTTCCGGCTGCGCGAGTCGTAGGCCCCGCCGTGTGATGGATGCCACTGCCCCGGCTGGCGGGGCAGTGGCCCGGCCCGTTTCCGGCCTACCAGCTGTACCCGGCGGTGAGGATGTACGCCGTGTCGACGCGGCGGTTGCCTTCTGGTGGCTGGTTCTCGTAGTCCAGGTTCACCTGGAACGTTCCCGTCATGCCGATCACGAAGGGAAACCGCACCCCGGTCCGGGAGGTGATGAAGACATCGTCGGTGTCGTCCAGGTTCACCAGGCCGTCCTGGCTGTGGAAGAGCCGGATGCCGTTGCCGGCGAAGCGTTGCTCGTAGTCGATGGCCCAGCGTCCGGCGGGGTTGGATTCATTCTCCGCCTCGTAGCGATCCTCGTTGACGTAACTCAGGCCCAGCTCGGCCGACAGGTTGAGCGGCGGGCGCTCGAAGAACTGGTAACCAAGACCGACACCGACCGTTGAGCGCAGGCGCAGATCACGGAACCGGTCCCGCGCCATGCCGATGTTGCTGTTCAGGTACAGCTGATCCGACACGAAATGATCGTAGCGGATGGAGGTGGCCGCGTTGTCCACGGTGTCCTCGCCGCGGTCCCTCGCGCGGTTGAAGTCGGCGGCAAACCGGACCCGGTTGACGTCCGTGCGCACGGTGGCGTCAGCGCTGGCACTGTAGGTCTGGCTGCGGGTGTTGCCGTCGTTAACGCGGGCGCCGAGGCTGATGTTGCCGGTGGTGCGAACCGCTTCGCGCACGGGCGTGTCCGGCCCGGTGCCCCGCTCGATGGCAGTGACCGGGAAGCTGACGGGGTCGGTGAACTGGTCACTGTCGAGGCGGACCTGGCCGTCTTCGGTTTCCACGGCCCGCCCCCGGACCTCGGTGCCATCCTCCA
>SLMR01000424.1 GCA_007133445.1 Aquisalimonas sp.
AGGCCACCGCTCTCCTCGCGGAGGCGGAACGGGACGCTCTGGGCCGGCCACGATTGCCGGCACGCGACTGGCAGCGGCTGTTCGACGCGTACGCACCGGTCATCGAAGTGGAGGGGGAGGCGGAGCATAACCGGATCGGGGCACCCGGCCGCGATCCGGAGGGACAGCCCACTGCGGATACCGGCCGCCCGGTGGTGTACACGTCGGTGTCGGCCATGCGGTTTGCCGGGGAAACCCATACCCAGCTGCACTACACATGGTGGTTCACCGAGCGGCCGGTGGACCACTGGTTCGACCTGCTGGGCGGCACACTGGATGGCCTGACCCTACGGCTCACCCTGGCGCCCACCGGCGAGCTGCTGCTGGTGGAGACCATGCACAACTGCGGCTGCTACCACCAGTACTACCCGGTCCAGGGGCTGCTGGCGCGCTCGCGCCCCGACTACGCCGAGCCACCGTTGGTGCTTCCGGGGCCGGGCCGTCCCGAAGACGGGAGACGGCTGCTCCTGCGCCTGGAAGATGGAACCCATTACGTACAGGCGCTCACGCTCGCGCCCCCTGATTCATCCGACGGGACGCGTTACACCCTGCAGGATTACGACCGCCTGCGCAGCCTGCCACAGGCCGATGGTACACGGCGCAGCCTGTTCCAGCCCGACGGCCTGGTGCTCGGCACGGAACGGCGGGAGCGGTGGTTCTTTTGGGTGGCGGGTGTGCCTGAGCCGGGCGCCATGCGTCAATCCCACCGACACGCCACGGCGTTCGTGGGGCGCCGGCACTTCGATGACCCGGGCCTGCTGGATCGCATCTTCAAGCCGGTGGCCGCCGACGAGTGACGTCACTCCGGTTTGGGGGGCTTGCGCAGCGTCTTGCGGCGGCCTCGCTGGGTCTTCCTGTCCATTCGTTTCTTGCGGGCATTCCGGCTTGGCCGGGTCGGGCGGCGGGGTGGCGCCGGCGGGCGCGCGGCCTCGGCCAACAGCTCCGCCAGGCGCTCGCGCACCAACCGGCGATTGGTCTCCCGGTGCCGGGAGCGGTCCTCCTCCAGGATGAGAACATCGTCACCGGTGAGCCGCCGACCGGCCAGTTGTCGCAAGCGATGCAGCACACGCGCCGGCAGTGCCGTGGTCCGCCCGAGATGATAGCGGAGCTGCACGCGGGACTCCGTGGTATTTACATGCTGGCCGCCCGGCCCGGAGGCGCGGACGAACCGCTCCTCCACGGCCTGCTCTTCAACGGGTGGCGCACCGGAGTTGCCCATCACCGTTCGCGGGCGCGGATCACCAGATCGTAGCGGTCCACGTCGCTCATGAACCGACTGCGCTGGGGGTGGCCGCGCATGAAACGACGGACTTCAGAGTGCGTTTGCCGCGCGCCGGCCATGTCATCTTCGGCGAGCTGTGCGCGGATGCGGGCCATGGGCAGGTGAAAATGACGCTCCAGGCGCAGGCTCTGGTAGAAAGGGTCGTTCGGATTCAACTGTTCCAGGGCGTCTTCCAGCAGGGCGGCGGCGCCGTCGAGTTCGCCGTCGGAACGCAGAGCCTGCGCTTCCTCCAGCAGGGCTTCCGAGTCGTCTACCGCATGTGCCGCGGCCGGCAGAAGCATTGCGGCCAGTAGCAGTAACAGCGTGTATTTTTTCATTGTTATCAATCGCCTCCTCGCGCCCGAACGAGTATACGGCGGCCATGGCGCCGGACCAAGCGGTCCGGCTCAGAACGCTGCCACCACGAACAGTGCCACCGTGCAGCCGGTCGCCCCCAGCCAGGCGAGGCTGCGCAGCAGGTGGCGATCGGCGATGTAGAGGGCACCGTAGAGCACTCGCAACAGCACAAAGGCCAGCGCCAGGGCGTTCACCACGCCCTGACCGGCGTCGAGCTGCTGCGCCGTGAGCACCGCTGCCGCAAAGGGCGGAAAGGCCTCGAAGCCGTTCTGCTGCGCCCAGTTCGCCCGCTGCCGCCATCCCGCCTGGGACGCCAGCCACTCCCGCGGCCGGCGATTGTTGAACCGGGATCCACCGGCCTTGGCGATACCGGCGAAGACAACGGGGAGAAAGGCGGCGATGAGAATGCACCAGTAGGCGAGAGGCATTGGAAAAGAATCCTGTCTGGAAAATGTTGGCGTTCAGAGTAGGGCAGTCGATGGGGTGGGGCAAGCAGGGGATGCGGAGGTGATCGGGCCGCAGCAGGAGAAGAGCACCGGGTGTGGAGTGGGAGGCGCTTCAGCGCCGAAACCAGAAAGGATGTAGTGAGAGCAGGTCGGGACTGAAGTCCCTCCTACAAAAGAAAACGGGCGCCCGAGGGCGCCCGTTTCTGGATGGTGCTGATTAGCCCAGCTTAGAAGCTGTGCTGCAGACCCACGAGGCCGACGGTCTCGCTCGGGTTGGCATCATCGTCGGAGTACTCGACACGCTCACCCTCGAGACGCACGTTGGTGCGGTCGGAGAAGGAGTAACGCACGGTGCCGGTGACGTTGTAATCCATTTCGTTGAAATCACCATCGCTGGTGCCGACGCTCCAGTCGGTGGAGAAGCCGGTGCCGACGAAATCGTAGAAGGCGCCCACGATGAAGGTGGTCAGGTCACCGAGGTCGGAATCGTCCGTGTCGGAGTAAATGACGTTGGCGCCGAGCTCCAGAGCGTCACTCACAACCGCACGGCCACCAAGGGCCGCGACATAGGGCTCGCGATCGTTCTCGGCGTTGTCGATGGCGTCAACGATATCCTGTGCATACACAGCATTGATGATGAACCGCTCGTCGATGGCGTACTGACCGGCGACCTGCACGGAGCTGACTGCGCTCTCGTTCTCGTCACCTTCACCGATGCCCAGCTGTACTTGGGCGGTGAAAGGATTGGAGTAGTCGTAAGGGCTGCCGTACATGTACGAAACGGCGCTGTCCTGCCGGAAGCCGTCGTTCAGCGACCCTACATCGTCGTTAAAGCCGCCAAAACCAAGAACACCCATTGCGTTGAAGTAGGCGGAGCCGGTGTGAATATCGTTACGATTGGTGTTCCACGCGACGTAGTCGAACAGCGCCGTCCACTGCGTACCGACGCGCACTTCGCCCCAGTTTCCTGCGAGGCCTGCCCACCCGAGCCGCATCTCTGTGCCGGGGTTGCCACCATCGAGAATCTCAAGGCCGAGTTCCAACTGGTAATTGGCGCTAAGGCCATCACCCAGATCCTCACTCCCTTGAACGCCCACATTAGTCTTGAAGCCGTTGATCATGGAGGCATCCTGATCAGCCGGGTCTCTGGTCGTATCTTCACCGGAAAACCCGCGCGAAGTGCCCAGCCCCGGGAAAATGCCCCCGGCACGATCAGTACCAGACGGCCCCGAGAAGCTCTCGATACCCACATCAAACGTGCCGTAGAAGTTCGGGCCGTCGTCAGCCTGGGCGGTCGTGGAAAGAGCCGCCAGCGCCAGGGCGGACATGGATGCGGCAGCAGTTGCCTTCATTGTACGTGTTGCCATTCTTCTTACTCCTGTGGTGAGTCATCAAGAGACGCACTTAAGTGGGTGCCCTGTCGCAGGAAAGTCACACCCCAAAACTGCTTACTCCCT
>SLMR01000407.1 GCA_007133445.1 Aquisalimonas sp.
ACCATCCCCTGCGACGGCGTGCTGATGAGCGTGGGCTGGGCGCCGGCCGGGCACCTGCTGTATCAGGCGGGCGGGAGCTTCCGATACGACGACGCACTGGCCATGCCGGTGCCGTCCGATTGGTCGGATACCGTGGTGCCCGCCGGGCGTGTGAACGGGGCGTTCACGCTGGCGCAGCAGTTGGCGGATGCGGAAGACGCGGTGCGACGGCTCACCGCCGCGCTGCGCGGGGAGTCGGTGCCATCGGCGGCGCCGCAGCGGGATACCCTGCCCCACGGCTCGGAGTGGCCCGTCGTGCCCCACCCGAAGGGCCGCAACTTCGTCGACTTCGACGAGGACCTGCAGTTCAAGGACCTGGAGCAGGCCGCCCGCGAGGGGTTCGACAACATCGAGCTGCTCAAGCGCTTCTCCACCGTGGGCATGGGGCCGAGCCAGGGCAAGCACGCCAACCTCAACGCCATCCGCATTCTCGCGCGCTTCCGGGGGCAGGGCATTGATGCCACAGGCACCACTACCGCGCGGCCCATGTACCATCCGGTGCGCCTGGAGGACCTGGCCGGCCGGCGCATGCGCCCCGAGCGCGACACCCCCGTGCAGGACTGGCATCGCCAGCAAGGCGCGACCTTCATGGAGGCGGGCGAGTGGCGGCGTCCTGCCTACTACGGCGCCAGCGCCGACACCGCCATTGCCATCGCCGAGGAAGTCCGGCGGGTGCGCACCGGGGTCGGCCTGATCGACGTCTCGACCCTGGGCAAGATCGAGGTCATCGGGCCGGATGCCGCCAAGCTGCTGGATGGTGCCTACACCATGCGCAAGGGCAACATCCGCGTTGGCCTGACCCGCTACGCGCTCATGGTCGATGATGCCGGCATTATCGTGGACGACGGTGTTGCCGGGCGGCTCGCCGACGACCACTTCTACGTCTCCGCCACCTCCGGCCATGCCGAGGCCACCTACCAGACCCTCACCCGTAAGGCGCTGGAGTGGGGCTTGGACGTGCACGTGGTCAACCGCACCGGCCATCTCGGCGCGCTCAACGTGGCGGGGCCGCTCAGTCGCCGGGTGCTGGAGCCGCTGACGGACATGGATCTCAGCGAGGCGTCGCTGCCGCGGCTCGGGATCTGCGACACCCGCGTCTGCGGGCACTGGGCGCGCCTGGTGCGCGTCGGCTTCGTCGGCGAACTCGGCTACGAGATTCACGCCACGCCCGCGGCGCTGGCCACCATCTGGCACGCGCTGCTGGACGCGGGGGCGGCGCACGGCATCGGGCCGTTCGGTGTCGAGGCGCAGCGCGTCCTGCGCCTCGAGAAGGGCCATATCATCGTCGGCCAGGATACCGACGGCCTCACCAACCCCTTCGAGGCGGCCATGCCCTGGGCGGTGCACCTGAAGAAACCCTTCTTCATCGGCCGGCCCGCACTGGCCCACCTCAAGGGCCGGGAGCAGCGACGCCTGGTGCGCTTCGTGCTGCCGCCGGACCACGACGGTCCGCTGCCCCGGGAGTGTCACCTGATCATCCGCAACGGGGACATCGCCGGGCGCGTGACCAGCATTGCCCGCAGTCCTTCGCGGGGTCAGCCCATCGGCCTCGCCATGGTGGACCGGGAACTGGCCGAGAGCGGCGAGCCGCTGACCATTCGCGCCGATGACGACGTGCTGGTGCACGGCGAGATGATCACGGAGACCTTCTATGACCCGGACGGCGTCCGCCAGGACGCCGACAACCCGGAGGTGACGCCATGACGCCGCTGGCGCTGGATGAGTATGACGGCCTGTCCATCTGCGAAGTGATCGGCAGTGGCGCGGCGGCGGTGCTGCAGGAGGCGGGCCTGCCCGTGCCCGAGAGCGCGCAGACGGCTTTGCCCCACGGCGCGGGGCTGGTGGCCTGCACCGGTCGGGATGATTACCTCGTGGTGTCCGAGGCCGAGGAGCTGCCTGCCACGGCGCCGCCGCCCTGGTTGCTCGCGCGTAGTGACCAGGTTCTGCGCCTCCGCGGCGAGGGCTGGGAAGAAGCCATGACCCAGCTCTGCCCCCATGATCTCCGGCGCCTGCCCGAGGGCGGGTGGCTGGCTGCCTCGGTCGCCGGGGTATCCGCCTGGCTGTATCGCCATCCGGGCGTGCCGGACGGCATTCTGCTGGGGTTCGATCCCAGCTACGGAACCTATCTTCGCGCAATGCTGGAGGCGGTCGTCCACGACCACCGCCACGCGCCCGACAACACCTAACCGGGAGGCCCGTCATGCAGAAAAACGATGCCGAGAAGCTGCTTGCCGACAACGATGTCCGGTTCGTTCTGGCCCAGTTCGTGGACATCCACGGTGTGGCCAAGACCAAGTCCGTGCCCGCTCACTGCCTGGGGAACGTGCTCGAGGATGGCGCCGGGTTTGCCGGGTTCGCCGTCTCCGGCCTGGGCATGGAGCCGCACGAGTCCGACTTCATGGCCCGCGGTGATCTCAACAGCCTCAGCCTGGTGCCCTGGCAGCCGGGGTATGCGCGCATCGCCTGCACCGGCTACGTGGACGACGCCCCTTATCCGCTGGATTCCCGCTACGTACTGCAGCGGCAGCTGGAGCGCCTTCGCGAACGTGGCTGGACCTTCTACACCGGGCTGGAGCCGGAGTTCTGCCTGTTCCAGCGCAACGGCAACGGCGAACTGCATCCCGTCGACGAGAGCGACACGCTGGACAAGCCCTGTTACGACTACAAGGGCCTGTCGCGCTCACGGCAGTTCCTGGAGACCTTGATCAGCAGCCTCCAGGAAGTCGGGTTCGACGTCTATCAGATCGACCACGAGGACGCCAACGCCCAGTTCGAGATCAACTACACCCACAGCGATGCGCTCACCTCGGCGGACCGCTTCGTGTTCCTGCGCATGGCCGCCGGCGAGATCGCCCATGACCTGGGCATGATCTGCTCGTTCATGCCCAAGCCCATCTCCAGCCGCACCGGCAACGGCATGCACTACCACATGTCGGTGGTGGACGAGTCCGGCACCAACCTGTTCCACGACGACAGCGACAGGCGCGGCCTCGGGCTGTCGCAGCTGGGCTACCACTTCCTCGGCGGCCTGCTCCACCACGCCCACGGCCTGTGCGCCCTGGCCGCGCCCACGGTGAACTCCTACAAACGGCTGGTGGTGGGTGGTTCCGCCTCCGGCGCCACCTGGGCGCCGGTGTACGTGACCTACGGCGACAACAATCGCTCGGCCATGGTGCGTATTCCCTACGGCCGGCTGGAGTACCGCCTGCCGGACGCCGGCTGCAACCCGTACCTGGTCACCGCCGGCCTGATCGCCGCCGGGCTGGACGGCATCGACCGCAAGCTCGAGCCGGGCGAGCCCCAGAACGTCAACCTGTACAACTACAGCGCCGCCGACTGCCGGGAGCAGGGCATCGGCATTCTCCCCCAGACGCTCAATCAGGCGCTGAACGAACTGCAGGCCGACTCCCTGTTCAGCGAGACGCTGGGCGAGGGGATCATCAACGAGTTCATCCGGCTCAAGCGCAACGAGTGGATCGAGTACAACCGCCACGTCTCCGCCTGGGAGGTGGAG
>SLMR01000163.1 GCA_007133445.1 Aquisalimonas sp.
AAGGGATCGCTTCATGGATGAAGCGACCTGGCGTCAGCACAGGGATGTGCTGTCGCCAGGCCAGCCCGGAGCGGAGGATCAGGCGGAGCTCCGGAGCCCGCACCCATGTACCCGCCTCACGGGAACAACACCGATTACAGAGGGGATAACCGTGGTCGTTGTTGACGGAATCGAGGAAGTGCGTGGTCTGGCCGGGCGGGATCTGGGCGTGACCGACTGGGTGCTGGTGGACCAGGAGCGGATCAACGCCTTCGCCGAGGCGACCGGCGATCATCAGTGGATCCACGTGGACCCGGAGCGCTGCCGTGCGGAATCTCCCTACGGCACCACCATCGCCCACGGGTTCCTGACCATCTCGCTGCTGCCCATGCTGGCGGCGCAGTTGCTGGAGTTCCGCAACATCAGCGCACGCCTGAACTACGGGCTGAACAAATTGCGTTTCACCGGGCCGGTGCCCGCCGGCTCACGGGTGCGCCTGCGTCAGGCCATCAAGGAGGTCAAGGATCGCGATGATGGCAGCGTGCAGATGACCGGCGAGGTGGTCATTGAAGTCGAGGGCGCAGAGAAGCCGGCGTGCGTCGCGGAGTCCGTGACCATTTGCCTGCCGTGAGCCGCTGCCATCGCGGGAACGCGGTCTCAGTCGGGCGCCTCGGCGTCCAGACGCGCAGCCAGCTCGGCTTCGATCGCCCGGTCGTTGCGCTCCAGGCTCAGCGGCGAGATGGCGATGCAGTCGCGTCGCAGGGCCGCGACGTCGGAATCCGGCGCCGTGACTTCGGAGGAGTTGTGCCGGAGTGTGAACCAGTAGTAGGGCTTGTCGCGGGTGTCCATACGCTCTTCCACGTGGGCGCCGCTGATGGAGCCGCGCGCCTGCCGGCAGATGGCGCGGCCGCGCACAGCGTCCGGAGCCACTGCCGGAAAGTTCACGTTGAAGCAGAGCGCCGGGCCGTGGCCCAGCGACATCAGGCGCTGGATGATCTCCGGGGCGTACCTGCGCGGTGTCTCCCAGGGCGGGGGTGCGGGGCTGCGGAACGCTTGACTCAGGGCGATGGCCGGGATGCCCATCACCAGCGCTGTCATGGCCGCGCCCAGGGTCCCGGAGTAGGCCACCGCGTCGCTGACGTTCGCACCGCGATTGATGCCCGAGAGCACCAGTTGCGGCGGGGTCTCCCGCATCAGGTGCTGGCTGGCCATGATGACGCAGTCGCTGGGGGTGCCGGTCACGGCGAAATGGCGTTCCGCCAGTTTGCGGCAGCGCAACGGCTCATGCAGGGTGACACTGTGGGAGCTGCCGCTCTGGTCCCGTTCCGGTGCAACCACCCAGACTTCCTCGGCAATCTCCCGGGCGATGGCGACCAGATGGGCCAGCCCGTCTGCGTCAATACCGTCGTCATTCGTCAGCAGCACCCGCTGCAGTCGCTCGTTCATCCATCCACTCCCGGGGTATTGCCGTGCAAGGGCGCCTCATTATGCGTGGGCAGGCCGGCTGGCTCCAGCCGTGTCAGCGCGCTCCCCGGGCAATCCTGAATCACGAAATCCAGAAACGGAGGCAGAAGCACATGATCGATCTCAAGGACAAAGTGGCACTGATTACCGGCTCCAGCCGCGGCATTGGCAAGGCCATCGCCGAGCAGTATGCGGCCCACGGCGCCAGGGTGGTGATCTCCAGCCGCAAGGCCGAGGCCTGCGAAGCGGTGGCGAAGGAACTCACCGACCAGGGCCATGAGGCCATTGCCGTTCCCTGTCACATCGGCGACAAGGGCGAGCTGCAAAAGCTGGTGGACGCCACCATGAAGCAGTGGGGGCGTATCGACGTGCTGGTCGCCAACGCCGCCACCAACCCCGTCTACGGCCCCATGAGCGAGCTTACGGACGAAGCCTACGACAAGATCATGAACACCAACGTCAAGAGCACCTGGCAGCTGTGCAACATGGTGCTGCCGCAGATGGCCGAGCGCGGCGACGGCGCCGTGATCCTGCTTTCGAGCATTGCCGCCCTGCGTGGCAACACCGTGATCGGCTGCTACGGCATGTCCAAGGCGGCCGAGGCGGCGCTGGCGCGGAACCTGGCGCTGGAGTGGGGGCCGCACAACATCCGCATCAACTCCATTGCCCCCGGACTGGTCAAGACGGACTTTGCCAAGGCATTGTGGGAAGATCCCGAGCGCCTGAAGCGCATTGAGAACCAGACGCCGCTGCGGCGGATTGGTGAGCCGGATGACATTGCCGGCGTGGCGCTGTTCCTCGGCTCGCGCATGGGCGCCTACGTCACCGGGCAGACCATCGTGGCCGACGGCGGCGAGACCGTCTCTGCCTGAGCCGTTTACCGAGTACGGGGACAATACACAGATGAGTGAAGACCAACAGATCGTTGACGTCCTGGAGGCGCACCGCTTCGACGAGGCCACGCTGGCCGCGTACCTGCGCGAGCAGTTGCCGGAGGAGTTCTCCGGCGAACTCACCGTCAAGCAGTTCCAGGGCGGCCAGAGCAACCCGACGTTCCTGCTCACCACCGGCGACCGGCGCTACGTGCTGCGCAAGAAGCCGCCGGGCAAGCTCCTGCCCTCGGCCCACCAGGTGGAGCGCGAGTACCAGGTGATGCGGGCGCTCCAGAACACCGACGTACCCGTGCCCGAGATGCTGCTGCTGTGCGAGGACGACAGCATCGTCGGCACGCCGTTCTACCTGATGCGTTTCATCGAAGGGCGAGTTTACAGCCATCCGGCGCTGGAAGAGCTGCCTCCCGAGGAGCGGCGCCCCATCTTCGAGGCCAAGGCGGACACCATGGCGCGACTGCACCTGGTGGACTACGAGGCCGTAGGACTGGCGGATTTCGGCAAGCCCGGCAACTTCCTGGGCCGCCAGATCGGCCGCTGGACCAAACAGTACGAGGCCTCGAAGACCGGCGAGAATCCGTCCATGGACAAGCTCATGGCATGGCTGCCGGAGAACATCCCGGCGGGTAGCGACGAGACCACCATCGCCCACGGTGACTTCCGGCTGGGCAATCTCATGCTTCACCCGGAACGCCCGGAGGTGGTGGCGGTGCTGGACTGGGAGCTGTGCACCCTGGGCCACCCGCTGTCGGACCTTGCCTACTGCTGCATTCCATACCATCTGCCGTCCGGTCTGCCGGGCATCCGCGGCCTCAAGGACCTGGACCTCAAGGAGCGTCAGATCCCCACGGAAGAGGAATTCGTGCAGATGTACTGCGACAGGGCGGGGCGGACCGAGGGCATCACCGACTGGCCCTTCTACACCGCCTTCGCGCTGTTCCGGCTCGCCGCCATTCTCCAGGGCGTCTACAAGCGCGCCCTGGATGGCAACGCCGCCAACGCCGATGCCCTGAAGGTCGGCGAGGGCGCCACCATCCTTGCCGACGCCGGCTGGAAGGAAGCCCAGCGCCTCCAGAAGTGAGGGATTGATTGTCCATACCGTAGGAGCGGCGTGAGCCGCGACCAAGCCGCGACCAACCGCCGCCAAACCCGGTCGCGGCTCACGCCGCTCCTACGGATTTCCCGTAGGGTGCATCTTGATGCACCGTCAA
>SLMR01000131.1 GCA_007133445.1 Aquisalimonas sp.
GCCCTCGGCCTGGAAGCCCACGTCGTCATTCGGCTCCTCGGGGTCATCCAGGGAGGCGTCGCAGGTGAAGGCCACCCGGTACTCGCCGGCCGGCAGGAAGCCCACGCGATACGCCCAGGTTTCGGTGCCCTCGGCCGCGGATTCTTCCGTCTGCTTCACCAGCGCGGTGGTGATCGCATCGCCGTCGTCGTCACGCAGATCCCGCGGCTCCTGGCCCGGATCGTCGAACACGTACACGGCATTCCCGCCGGCACACTCATCGTTGTTGGCGTCCACCAGTTCCGGGTTCACTTCACCTTCCAGATGGCCGACCTCGGTGTTGTCCACCAGCCGCAGCGCCGGTCGCAGGAAGTAATAGCCCATGCCCTCCCAGGGCGTGCCCCGGGCCTCGGTAATCGCCTTGCGCAGGTCGAAGTCCACCGTGAACGACGCTTCCCCGTCCGCCGGCACCGTCAGGCCACCGACCAGCTTCAACCCCGTCTGCAGGCCACTGGGGATGGCCAGGCGGTACTCCTCGTTCGGGCGATCCTCGAAGAGGATGTAGGACGTGGTTCCGAAATTGGAAACCGGCGGGCCGTCCGCGGTCTCATCGGGTTCGACGTGCAGGCGGATCCAGTTGTAATCGCCGGCCGGAACCTCCTCGTCCTCGAACAGCCACTCGTGATCCGGCCCCTGAAGCGCCAGCAGATCGATTTCCCTGGGCTCGTCGTACTGGATCGTGACTCTGTCGCCATCCGCCGGCTGTAGTTCGATATGGGTGAACCGGACCACCACGGCTTCGGCCTTGTCGACCGGTGCGTCGGTCACCGCCATGGACAGCTGCCCCGTCTCGCCACCGGCCGAGGAACCGTCATCCTCCAGGCAGGCCGTCGCGAGGAAAGGAATCGCCAGCACAGTAGCCAGCCGGAACATTCTCTTGTGATTCATGGTGCCCTCCAAGCTGTTGTCGTGGACCCGCAGGCCCTCTCTTCCGGATTGCGGTGCCACTTCTATCGCGAACCTCGGACTGGCCCAACTTGACGCCGGAGGGCGACGCCGTCGGACCGGGCTGGTTCAGTCAGCGCAGGAGCGGCTGCTATGCTCTGCGCCCGACCCCACAGGCAGTGACTGCGCGGCAATGGCCCTGAACGACCTCCCCATCGACACTCTGCACAGGGATTTCACGCAGGCACTGGACGCCGGCCACGTGGTGGTGACGGCCGCCACCGGCACCGGCAAGTCCACACGTCTGCCGCTGTGGGCGCAGCACCACGGACCGGTGCTGGTGGTGGAGCCGCGACGTGTGGCGGCAGTGAGCCTGGCCCGACGGGTAGCCGAAGAGGCCGGACAGGCGCCGGGCGGAGAAGTCGGCTACGCGGTGCGTCTGGACGCCTGCCACGGCAGTTCAACAACAGTCCTGTTCGTGACGCCGGGCATCGCCCTGAACTGGCTGGCCGAATCGGGGCTCACGGGTTTCGGGACTGTTGTGCTGGATGAGTTCCACGAGCGCCGCTGGGACACCGATCTGCTCCTTGCCCTGCTCCAGGCACGCGGGCGGCACCGCCTGGTCCTCACCTCCGCTACTGTTGACGGCGACCGGCTGGCCGAGGGTCTCGGGGCCCGACACCTGGAAGCGCCCGGCCAGGGCCACCCGGTGACGGTGGAGCACCTGGGCGACAGCCCGCGGGACATGCCCACCGCCCGGGATCTGGCACCGCGCATGGCAGCAGCGGCCCGCAAGGCACTCCAGGCAACCGACGGCGACGTGCTGGCGTTTCTGCCCGGCCGCGGAGAGCTTCGCGGTGTAGCGGAACAGCTCGGCCACCAGGACGTTGACGTGATACAGCTCCACGGCTCCGCCACCATCGAGGAACAGCAGCGCGCCCTGCGGACCGGTTCTCGCCGGAGGGTGGTGCTGGCCACCAACGTCGCCGAAACCTCGTTGACGGTGCCCGGCGTTACGGCGGTGGTGGACAGCGGCCTGGAGCGGCGCACGGCGCAGCGCAACGGCCGCACTGTCCTCGGCCTGCAGCCCGTCGCCCGGGCCAACGCGGACCAGCGCCGCGGCCGCGCCGGACGCACCCGGCCGGGCCTCTGCCTTCGGCTCTGGGGCTCTCAGGCACCGCTGCAGGCGGCAGCACCGCCGGAGATTCAGCGTGAGGACCTGACCGACCTGGTGCTTGCCGCGGCGGTGGCCGGTACGCCGCTCCGCGAACTCGTCTTTCCTGATCCGCCCCGGGCCGCGAGCCTGGCGGCGGCGGAGGCGTGGCTCCTCAGGGCCGGCGCCATCGACAATGCCGGCCGGGCTACGGCGCGAGGCCGGCAGCTCTTCGCCCTGCCAGTGGACACGCATCTCGCCGGCCTGATCCTCGCCATGCCGGACGCGGGCGCCCGGGGCGTCATGGTGGACCTGGCCGCTGCCCTGCACGCGGGACCGGGCCTCACTTCCGTCAGCGGCGAGCCGCAGCGGCGGGAGCAGCTTGCAGATGCCCTTCAGGGGCGATGCGATGCGTCGGTACGGGTAGCCGCCATACGCGGCGTGGAGCTGCCCGGGGTTACCGTCACCCGCCAGGCCCTGAATGAGGGAACCGCCCTGGCGCGCCAGGTGCGGGAGCAACTGGATCTCACTCCCCCGCCGAAAACGCTGCAGCGGGAGGAGGTGGACCGCGCGCTGGCGGCCGCCGCAGCCGCGTCCCCGGTGATGGTGTTCGTCCGCCGCGCGAAGCGGCGCGAGGCTCTGGGCAACGGCTACGGTGAACTGTTCCCGGGCCGGGGAACGCTGTTCGGCGAACGCGACGAGGCCGCACTGGTGTTCGATGATCACAGCGTCCCGGGACGCGGCACCCGCCAGACCATCACCGTCGGCACCTGCATGGCCCCGGTGCCATTGGGGACGCTGATGGAGCAGGGTCTCGCCCGGGTCACCATCGACCAGCCCACGCTCCGGGATGGGCAGCTCCTGTGCCAGCAGCGCTGGGAGTACGCCGGGCGGACCCTGCACACGGAAGAGCTGTCTCCGGAGGGCGCCGCCGCACGCGAGGCGGCTGCAGAGCTCATTCTCGCCGACCGGCTGCTCAAGCCGGCCGGCCGTCGCCTGCGGGACGACGTGGCCGCCTGGAACATCTACCAGGCGCTGAACGGGCTCGATCAACCCGCGCCTGCTCCGCTCGAATGGCTGCAGTCGCGGCTGGCGGCACTTGGCGTGGAAGACGCGGACGACCTGGAACTGCTGGAGGCGGATGACCTGTCCTTCCCCGGCATTCCGGACTGGGAGCGCCCCCGGTTCGACGAACGCTACCCGCGGCAATGGTCCCTGCCCGGACTGGAGCTGACGGTGCACTACGATGTGCCCCGCCGGCGCGTCACCGTTGAGCAGGTGAGCGGTAATGCCCGCAAGCCGCCGGAGCGCTGGCAACTACCAGCCTGGCCGGGGTGGCGGGTCTGGTTTCGCAAGGCCAGCCGCGAGCTCGAGATTCGCTGAGATGACGGCGTCTCAGGATGTAGCCAACACCAGGTCCGTGGCGGCGTCCACACATCGGCAACAGAGGGTTAATTTTTTGTAC
>SLMR01000376.1 GCA_007133445.1 Aquisalimonas sp.
GACCTCGAGTCCGTCGACGGCACGCCGGAGGTGTACGCGGCGAACCAGGGCGGGCTGCTCGACGTGGCACTCCACCCCGACTACCCGGACGAGCCGTGGGTCTACCTGACCTACGCGGCGACGAACGACGACGGCGAGTCGGCCACCCACCTCGGCCGGGGGCGACTCGAGCCCGACGCGCTCGACTCCGACCCCGAACTCGAGGCGTTCGAGGAACTGTTCGTCGCCGAGCCGTTCGTCGACTCCGACGGTCACTTCGGCTCCCGGGTCGTCTTCGGCGAGGACGACGTGCTGTACGTGACCACCGGCGACCGCCAGTTCAAAGACTTCGGTCCGGACCACGTCTCCCAGGACACGACGAACGAACTCGGGGCGACGCTTCGACTCGAGCCCGACGGCTCGGTCCCCGAGGACAACCCGTTCGTCGACGACCCCGACGTGGCCGACGCGATCTACAGCTACGGCCATCGGAACGCCCAGGGAATGACCGTCCATCCCGAGACGGGCGAACTCTGGCAGACCGAACACGGCGAACAGGACGGGGACGCCCTGTTCATCGTCGAGGAGGGGGAGAACTACGGCTGGCCGATCGCCCACACCGGCTGTGAGTACGGAACCGACGAGCCGGTCGGCGACGACCCATTCGAGCGCGACGACGTCGTCGACCCGGTCTACTACTGGGAGTGTGCCAGTGGCGGCTTCCCGCCGTCGGGGATGACGTTCTACGACGGCGACGCGTTCCCCGACTGGGAGGGCGACCTCTTCGTCGGCAACCTGGCAGGGCAGTACCTCGGCCGGTTCACCGTCGACGGGACGGACGTCGAGGAGCTCGACCCGCTGCTCGAGGGGCGTGGCTGGCGGATTCGTGCCGTCGCGGTCGCCCCCGATACCGGATACCTCTACGTGGCGGTCGACGACGCCGACGCGCCGATTGTCCGGCTCGTGCCCGACTGAGCTGTCACGCCGACGCTACACGACCGGCTCGCCGCTTCGCCAGGCGCCGATCACGTCGCGAAGCAGGTCGGTGTCGATCATCCCACCCTGCCAGTCGTCGATCGCCGCGCGCAAGCCGTCGGTGTCGACGACGTCGTCGTCGTTCACGTAGTCGTCGAGGTTCCGGTCGGCCTCGAGGACGGCGAACGCCTCCGTTCGCGTTACCGCTTCGGCGTTGTCGGCGTCGGCGGTCACCGTCACCGTGTACGAATCGGGCACGTCGAGTTCACCCACGTCGACGTCGAAGCCGTCGGCTGAGCCCTCGAGTTCGCGATCGTCGACGGTCTCGTCGAAGACGACGCCCTCGTCGTCGCCTGCAATCTCGAGGCTCACCTCGAGTCCGTCGGTCTCGGTACCTGTGCGTTCTTCGACCGGAATTTCGACGGTGCCGTAGTCGTAGCCAGCGTCCGCGTCGGGGAACTGGTCGGCGACGTCGCCAACCTCGAGGACGGCTTCTCCGGGGACGCCCGCGGCGAACAGGCCGACCGTCACGTCCTCGGTGAGGGTGGCGGTGACGACCTGGTGGTCGGTGTCGACGGTCGAGTTCTCGATCTCGTGCCACGTCTCGCCGTCGTAGCCCCACAGCGAGAGCGTCTCCTCGTCGAGGGGCCCGAGGGCTGTGTCGGTGTAGTGGACCTCGAGACTCACCAGGCCGTCTGCTTCCAGTGGCTCGACGGCGACGTATCGCTCGAGGCTCACCAGACCGTCCGGGCTATCGGCCGGTGGCGTCGTCGGGAGCAGGGCGGTTTCCTCACCCTCGGCGGAGACGACGTCGCCGTGTACCGCCACGTCCTCGAATCGGACGTCCGCATCGTCGTTGAACACGACTGCAGCGTCCGTCACGTCGGTCAGGGTCGCGTTCTCGACCGTCCCATCCGACCGGTAGACGTTGAATCCCAGCGTTCCACCGGTCACCGTGGCATCCTCGAGGTGAACTCCCGTCGTGTCGACGACGTGGATCCCGGTGAAGCCCCCGTATACGTCGGCCTCAGAGACCGTGACGTCCTCGACCAGCTCGAGGCTGAGGCCGTTGCCGAACTCGTCGGTGGTCTCGGCGGCGACGTCCTCGAGGGTCACGTCGCTGACGTCTCCGACGTAGAGTCCGGACGAACCGATCGCGTCGGTGGCAGTCACCTCGAGGGTGTCCCCGTGGACGACCATGATGCCGTTCGATTCGCCGACCGCGACGGTTCGATTCATCGTCGTCGCCGTCGCCTCGTGGAGGTAGATGCCCTGACCGGCGCTGTCTGCCGCGGTCACCTCCTCGAAAGCGTTGCCGACGCCGGTGGTCCCCTCGGGAGTTGGCTCACCGGGGAACTCGAGGCCGCCCGAGACGCCGACCTGCGTCCTCACGGTGGTGGCGTCGGAGACGGCGGTATCGTTCGCCTCGATGAGCGAGAGGCCCATCCTGACGTCGGCCACGTCGACCGCCGACACCTCGACCCCCTCGGTCTCGCGCAGTTCGATCCCGACGGTTCCGAGTATCGGGTCGCCGTCGGCGTCGGGGGTGCCGTAGACGTCGACGAACTCCAGGCTGCCGCCGGTGACGTTCTCGACGGCGACGCCGGTCTCCCAGCCGTCGACCGTCAGTTCGCGGACGGTGACGTTCTCGAGTTCCTCCGTGCCGCCGACGGCGACGGCCGTCCGATCGCTCGAGTTCGCGTCCGACTCGTCGATCAGCGCGTAGCCTCCGCCCTCGAGGACGACGTCGCTCGCGGTGATCTCGAGACACGTTCTCTCGCCGTCGGCCGTGAGGTTGTCCGCGAGTTCGTAGACGCCGGGGTCGTCGATCACCCGGCAGTCGGTGATCCCGTCTGGATCGACCCGCTCGAACGGCTCGCTCTGGGTCGTCGGCTCGGCGTTCGTCGCCTCGGCCGTCACGGTCGCCGTGTAGGTGTTCGCCTCGGCGGGGACGGCGTCGAACTCGCGTGTAACTTCTTCGCCAGCCAGTTCGAGACTGTCGTTCGTTTCGGCGAACACCTCGACCGTGTCCTCGCCGACGATCCCGAGGTCGGCCGTCGGTACGTCCGAGAACTCGACGGATTCGGTTTCGTCGCCGACACACGGTAACTCCTCGAGCGTCCCGACCTCGTAATTGCCGTCGTCGTTCTGCTCGAGTTCGACCTCACTGCAGTCGGGGGCTCTCGCCTCGGCGACGCCGATTCCACCGACGCCGAGGAGGACCAGGCTGGTGAGCACGCCGATCAGGACCATCCCCCGACGACTGTGGTGTGTCGGCACGACGGTCCACGCTGGCTGATTCATAACGGAATAGAAGCGTCTCTCTAAATTAATATTCCTATGGGTGGTGCTGAGTTTAATTCCTCAACCAGTGAGTGAACTGCAGGACGTGCGTAACACACACCGTTTGCGTTCGACGCAACTACTGTGTCCGCAGACCGTCCGACGCCTCGAGTCCTCGAGCGAGCCAGGCCGGGTAGCGACGCTCGAGTGCGTTCACGCCTCGAGTGGCACAGTGAGCGGTAGCGGATCGTTCACGTCGGCAGACGGTCGCCGTCCTGTCGCCTGCAGGGCGAGTGGC
>SLMR01000060.1 GCA_007133445.1 Aquisalimonas sp.
CCGGAACCATTCGCCGCGGCCCGAACGGTGAACACCTGCTCTGGGGCGATCTGCCCCTGGAACTGGCAACACCCAGCGGCATGCCGGATGGCACCCGCGTGCACTGGTACGTTCCGGATTCCGACATCCTGCTGCACCGGCGCGGCCGCCCCTCCCGCGGCGAGCGCGAGAATCCGGTGGATGGCACGGTCAGCGAGTGCGTCGTACTCGGCGCACAGACGTCCGTGACCCTGCAGTGCCGGCACACGGACTCCAGCATTCGTCTTTCAGTCTCCACGCACGCGGCCCGGCGCAACGGTCTGGAGCCCGGCGCCGACGCCCGGGTATCGCTGCTGAGCAAGGGCATTCACATCATGACCCCGACCGACTAGCGTCCCGTCGCCGGCGCCGCGCGGCCAATGCCGCCGAAATACGATGCGACACGAGATAACCGATCACGCCAGCCGGCACTGCCACCAGCAGGCTGCCCACGGCCGCGAACAGCACCTCGTCGCCGAGGCCACTGAACACCCAGGTGGATTCGGGCGGCTCACCCACCCGTGGCGGCAGCAGCGTGAACAGGCCCGTTCCCAGGGAGTGGAACCCCCAGTACATCGGTCCCATGGTGAATGGATTGCTGACCCAGGACACCATGAAGGCGGCGATGAAATTGCCACCCACGAGCATGCAACCAATGATCATCAGAGGCGTCTGAAAGCCCACCGTCGGCGTTAACCCGATCAGCAGACCCACCCCCACGCCGCGTGCCATGGCCTCCGGTCCGCGCCGCAGGCAGCCGGTCGCCTCCAGCAGGCGGTGCAGCCAGGGGCGGGTGCGCAGCCACTCCCGGGACCGACGACTGAACTCCCGCTGACGGCCACGCATGCGATCCAGGAACCCGCCCCGATGCCGATTGGTGGAAGCCGCTTTCATCAGACCGCCGCACCGGCTCCGGTCCCCGGGTGCGGGTACGCCGGCACGAGTTCGCGACCGGAGGCCACCACCTCGCCCTTGCGCCACAGCCGCCACTCGCCGGGCTGGTAGCTGTCCCAGTGTTCATCGCTGGTGAGCGGATCAGTGGCAATCACGCTGACAATGTCGCGAGGCGTGGTTTCGGCCTCGAAATCGACAATCACGTCGGCATCCCGCAGACGGGCCGGACCGAAGGGCGCCCGCCGCGTGATGGCGCACATCCGGGTGGTGCAGAACGTGAACAGCCATTCGCCGTTACTCAGGAGCAGGTTCAGCACGCCGTCACGGGCATACTCGCGGCACCCTTCCACGATGGCTTCGACAAGCACGTCGTCCGGCGTGGTCGGGGTGAAGCGCTCGCGAATGCGGTTGAGGAGATCACAGAACACCCGCTCGCTGTCGGTCTCGCCCACGGGCAGGTAGACCCCGTCCCGGGGCGTGAACCCCCGCAGCTGCCCGTTATGGGCGAAGGTCCAGTACTGCCCCCAGAGCTCACGGATGAACGGGTGGGTGTTCTCCAGGGACACACGGCCGACATTGGCCTGACGGATGTGACACAGCGCCGCCTCGCTCTTGATCGGATGCGTCTGCACCAGCTCGGCGATACGCGAGGACGCGCTGGCACCGGGGTCGTGAAACAGGCGCACGCCACGCCCCTCGTAGAAGGCCACGCCCCAGCCATCGGCATGCGGGCCGGCCTCGCCGCCGCGCCGCGCCAGCCCGGTGAAGCTGAAACACAGGTCCGTGGGGGTGTTGGCACTCATGGCCAGCAACTCGCACATGCACGTCCTCTCCTGGCCCCGGGCTTCTCCTCCGATCATACCATCGGCGCGGCCTGCCCCGGCGCGGCTCGCGTATGCTCTACTGATGGTGAGACCATCGTCCCCGCGGCAAATTCCGAGGAGCAGCCTCCATGACAAACCCTGTTCATATCGTCACCGGCGCATCGGCCGGCATTGGTCAGGCATGCGCCGAACACCTGGCGGCGGAAGGCGCACGCGTGATCGTCAATTACGCCCGCCGCCAGGCCGAAGCCGAATCGGTGGCGGAACGCTGCCGGGAGCTCGGCGGTGACGCCATCGCCGTCCAGGGCGACGTCGCCATTGATGCGGATTGCCAGCGCCTGGCGCAGGCCGCCCTGGACCAGTGGGGCCGGATCGACGGCCTGGTGAACAACGCCGGCACCACCCGCTTCGCGCGCCACGACGACCTGGATGCCCTGCAGGCCGACGACTTTCACGCCATTTTCGACGTCAACGTCATCGGGCCGTACCAGATGATCCGGGCGGTAGCGCCCACCATGAAGGCGCAGGCTCGGGGCGCGGTGGTTAACGTCTCGTCCATTGCCGGCATTCGCGGTGTGGGCTCGTCGGTGGCATACGCCGCCTCCAAGGGTGCGCTCAACACGATGACGCTCTCCCTGGCCCGGTCCATGGGCCCGGAAATCCGCGTCAACGCAGTCTGCCCGGGTTTCGTGGAGACCGGCTGGCTCAAGGCAGGGCTGGGGGAGCGATACGAAAAGCAGCGCGCTGCCTACGCGGCCAACGCACCGCTGCAGGACAGCGTGCAACCGCAGGATGTGGCAGAGACAGTCGGTTGGCTGCTCAGGGGCGCTGCCAAGACCACCGGGGAAACCGTACTGGTGGACGCCGGCATGCTCCTGGGGGCGAAGCGCTGACCAGCTGCGGGCCCCCGGCCCGGGACCCGCATACGGCATCGGGATACTATCCGATCACCGTCACCGGGCCGCCGGCGCCACGCAGGACGCGCTGGCTGACACTCCCGAGGAGCACGGTCTGGATGCGCCCGAGCCCGCGCCGGCCGATGACGATTTCGCCACGCCCCAGTTCCCGGAGGTAGTCGTTCACGGCCTGCGCCGGGTGACCGCTGCGCCGGACATCGATGATCGACAGGTCCCGGCCACCGGCGTCGGCGATGGCGTCCCGCGCCGCGGCGAAGGCATTGTCGCCGCTCTGCCGACCGAATTCCGCCAGGGCCTCGTCATCCGGCCATGCCGCAGCGGAATCCAGCATCCGCCCTTCCAGGGCGGGAATTTCACCGGCGGTCGCCGGGGACGCGTGCAGCAGATGGATCTCCAGGCCCAGTGCCATGGCCAGCGCCGTCGCATGACGCGCGGCGGTGGCAGCGAACTCGGAACCATCTACCGGCACCACCACCGGGCCGGCCTGCGCCGACTCGGTCTGGCCGCTGCTGACCACCGTCACCGGCTCCGCCACCTCGTGGATGATCCGCTCGCTCACGCTGCCCAGCAGTGCTTCCCGGAACACGCCAAGGCCGCGCCGCCCCATGACCACATGCGGCGAGTCCGCCTGCCGGACGAACCGTGGGATCGCCTCCGCGGCTTCGCCGGTCAACACCTGTTCCTCGACCTTGACGCCTTCGGCCATATACCGCCGCGCGCCCTCGAACGCGGTACTCGCACTCTCCTTGCGGATACTCTCGAAACCATCGCGGGAGAGCTCCGTGAGGGTCATGCCCTCGGTACCTGCACCCAGTTTCTGCAGGAGATCCGTCGCCGAAGCGGGAAAGGCGTGCACCAGGGTCACCGGCAGTTTCATCGCCACCGCCAGCCGGGACGCATACGCCGCGGCCGCTGCGGCGTGGTCGGACCCGTCCACCGGAACAATCAGGGTACGGTCGGCTTTGGTCATGGGATCTTCTCCTCATCGGGATTTTTCTGCAGCAGAACACATTCACGCACGCTGACAGTTGATCCACATCAACGGGATGAGCCGCTCCGGCCGACACGGCCACCACTGCTCGGACACCTTGCCATGGTCCGCCGAAGCGGTGAGCATGGACCCGAGCCCACTGCCCCGGTGGCCCGGAGTGCACCCATGCCTGCCCTACCCCGCATTGCACTGGTTGTGGCGATGACCCTGGCGGCAGCCAACACAGTGCCCGCCCAGGCATCACACCAGGAATCCCGCACCAATCTTGCCCTGGAAAAACGGTTCGAGCTGAACCTGGACCCGGACACGCACCAGCTGGAAGGATCGGTGACCTGGCAAACGGAGACCGACCAGGTCCGCTTCCGGTTGCACCCGCGCCTGGTGGTCACCGGCGCCCGCACCGAGACCGGCGGCGTGGCCGCCGTCCGTGAATCCGAGGAGCGATGGCGCGTCGACCTGCCCGATGACGCGGACTCCCTGAGCGTCACCTTCAGCGGCTGCCTGCGGGAGATCGACGGCAACGGCCGGCGTCCGCCATTCCTGCGGGCCGACGGCGGCCTGCTGTCGCCGGACAGCGCCTGGTATCCGCAGATTGAAGGCCACGACACCTTCGCCTGGCGCATGGACATCACCATGCCCGCGGGGCAGCGGGCAATCGCCAGTGGTGAACTGGTGGATGAGCACCCCGACGACGACAGGATTCGGGCCCGCTACCACCATCCCGCGAGCCGGGGCATCACAGTGGCCACCGGCCCGTGGTCCGAGGCGCGCACCGTCACCGAACACGGCGTCCTCGTGCGCACGCTGTTCCCGGAGGAACTGCATGACACCCATGCGGATGTCTATCTGGAGCACGCAGCGCGCTATCTGGAGCACTTTGAGGACGAGATCGGTGCCTACCCCCTCGCCAGCTTCCAGGTCGCCGCCACCCCCCTCCCCGTGGGCCTGGCTTTCCCTGGGTTCACCCTGCTCGGCGAGCAGGTCATCCCCCTGCCTTTCATTCCCCGCACGTCGCTGGCCCATGAAGTGCTCCACGCCTGGTGGGGCAACGGCATCCGCGTTGCCCCGGGAAGCGGTAACTGGGCGGAAGGCCTGACCACCTTCATGGCCGATCACCGGCTGGCGGAGGAGCGCGGTGAAGCGACCACCATGCGCCATCGCTGGCTGCGCGACTACAACGCGCTGCCGGCCGCCGCCGACCGCCCCCTGGCCGACTTCCGGGGCGGCAACCGGGGCGCGGATCGCGTTGTCGGTTATCACCGCGGCGCCATGCTGTTCCTGATGCTGGAGGACCGGATCGGCGCCGACACGTTTTCCGACGGCGCCAGCGGGCTCTGGCACCGGCACCGCTACGGCAGTGCCGGCTGGGAGGACCTGGAGGCCGCCTTCTCCGCCGCGGCGAATGAGGACCTGGCGCCTTCGTTCCGGCAGTGGCTTGAGCGCGACGGTGCCCCGGACCTGGCGCTGGAGGATGTCGCCGCCCGGGAGATAACCGACGGACGCTGGGAGGTCCGCGGAACCCTCCGGCAGCGCCAGTCCGAAGGCCCCTTCGCAGTGACCGTCCCTCTCCGCGTGAGCGGGGCTGGCTGGAGCCGTGATACCAGTGTCGATCTCGAGGGTGGCGACACCGAGTTCCGCCTGCAGGTTGACGGGCGCCCCGACCATCTGCGCGTGGATCCGGAGTACCGGCTGTGGCGCCAACTGCCGGACCAGGAGGCGCCCGCGATGGTGCGCGCCCCGCTGCTGGATCGGCATACCCGGGTGGTGGCCCTGTCCCGGGACGCCGCCAGCATCGCCCGTGGCATGGCCAGCACAACCCTGGAGGAGTATGACCCGGAGGCGACACCGGAGGGCGGCCTGCTCGTGATCGGCGAACGGCAGGACACGAACCGCTGGCTGCGGCGCCACGGCTTGCAGGTTCCCGACAACATCCAGGAGCATGGTGGCGCCAGCGCCTACGCGTTGCCGGGCACGCGCATCACGGTCCTGGCGGCCGACAGCGCGTCCGGGCGTGAGGGGCTGGCGCGTGCCGTGCGCCATGGCGGCCATGACGGATTCATCCTGCAGGACCGGGACGGCCACACCGCGGCACGGGGTGACTGGCCCACGGGCCCGTCCCCGCTGGAGCACGCGTTCGAACGCTGAGCCGCAACAACTGGTCCGCGCCGCCAGGGCATGGCAACGTAGTCCTCATCAACCCACCTTCGGGGTGACCCATGGGTCTGTCGGTAATCCGGATTGCGGCGGTTTCAGCCGCCAGCCTGGCGGTCATCATCGCCGTCGACCAGGGCGTCACCCAGGGCGGCCTGTTCGACGGCGCACGCCCGTCCGTGGCGAACGACTGCGACGTTCCCATCGACTTCCACCTGGATGCGGTGGATGACCGGTTCGACCTGGACCGGGACACCGTCCGTCAGGCGATCCGTGACGCGGTCGCCATGTGGGAGCACGCATCCGCGAGCACGCTGTTCCGGGAGTCGGATGACGGCGGCATGGCGGTGCGCCTGGAATACGATGAGCGCCAGGCTTCGGCCCAGTCCCGCCGGGAGGAGCGGCGCGAACTCGAACGCCTGGAGACCACGCTCGAGGACCGGCAGGAGGCACTCCGGCGGGATCACGAGGCCCTGAATGAGAACATCCGCGCCTTCGAGCAGGAGCAGAGCGATTACAACGCCCGACGCCGGGCGCACGAAGAATCCGTGGCCGCCTGGAACGCCGGCCGCATAGAGCAAACCCCGGACAACCGGGCAGCGCTGGAACGCGAACGCAGCGCACTGCAAAGCGCGCGGGCGGAGCTCTCGGAGGCGCGAGCAACGCTGGAACAACGCCAGGAACAACTCCAGGCCCGGCAACAGGAGGTCAGCGACAAGGCGCGGGCGTTCAACGAGCGGGTCGCGGCCTACAACCGCGCAGCCGCCGATGGCGTCGGTTTCCAGATGGCCCGCTACGAGCGGCGCGGCGGCCAGCGTTCCATTCAGGTCTTCCGGGCCATGGACGCCGACGAATTGCGGGTGGTGCTCGCCCACGAACTGGGGCATGCGCTCGGCATCGGCCACGTGGATGACCCGGCGGCGGTAATGTATGCCGATCTCAGCTCCGCCAACGCCGGCCGCACGGATCTCGCGCCAGCCGACCGCGCCGCGCTGGCCGATGCCTGTGACATCAGTCTGGACGGCGACTGAAGCAGACAAGCACGGCAACCACGAGGATCAATCCCGCCATGATGATGCGACTGCGTGACACCGTCCGTGACCTGTTCCGCCCGGGTGGCCTGCGGCGGCATCCGCTGCTGGCCGGCGTGGCCCTGGCCGTGGTGGCCTTTATCATTATCGGTCTGGTGATGCGACCGATGTAGGCCGGTACGGCTGCAAGCGCCGCGAACAGGCACTACCCTTGCGGTAGACGAATGGACGTCAGCGAGGAGGCCGAACCATGAGTGAAGTGGATCGCGTGAAGTGTGCATGCAGTGATTGTGTCTGCGTGATTGCGCCGGAGAAGGCTGTGGAACGCGACGGCAAGCTCTACTGCGGCAATTCCTGCGCGAAAGGGCACAGCGATGGCGCCGGCTGTGGCCATGTGGGCTGCGAATGCGCCGGTTGAAGAACTCCCTTCGTGCTTGATCCACGAAGGGACTGAACAAACAGACGAAAACGCTGGTGCGCCGCCCGGACTCGGTGCAGAGTACCTGGATGCGCGACTGCATACGGGTACTGTGCGATAGGGGGACGCGTCTCTGCCTCATGGCGGGGGTCGCGTTGTTCTATGCCGTCCCGGTCCTGGCGCAGAACCAGTTGCCCTCCTCCGTTCAGGACGTCCTCGATGAGTGGAACGTGCCCGCCGACGCGGTCAGCGTCCTGGTCCAGCACCGAGGCAAGGCCGGGACGCCGCTGCAGGTGAATGCCGAGGTCCCGCGCAACCCGGCGTCGGTGATGAAACTATTCACCACCTATGCCGCCCTGGAAGCGCTCGGTCCCGGCTACACTTGGCAGACCCGCGTGCACGCCGGCGGCCCGGTGCGGGATGGCCGTCTGCTGGGGGATCTCTGGTTCGAAGGTGGCGGGGATCCTTTCCTCACCGCCGAGGACTTCTGGAGCTTGCTTGGCGCAGTCCGGCGACGCGGCATCGACCACATCGACGGCGATCTCGTCTTCGATGTCAGTCGGTTCCAGCCCGCCGAGCGTGACCCTGGCGCCTTCGACAACCGGCCATACCACGCCTACAACCAGCCCCCGCACCCGTTGCTGGTGAACCTCAACGCCATCAAGTTCGAGCTCGAGTCCTTGCAGACGGACGGCGACGTACGCGTCTCCATGCATCCACCGCTGGGTAATCTGCCGGTGGAGAATCGCCTCAGGGCGGATCCCGAAGCCTGGTGCGGCGCCTACCGGTGGTACGTGGACTACCGGGTTGACGGCAGCGCGAAACTGCCCCTGGCGGTGCTGGAGGGGCGGCACGGGGCCGGCTGCGGCCCGCGTCGCCTGCACCGCGCCGGACTGCCGGTGGAAACCTACGTCCACGGCCTGTTCGATGCTCTGTGGGAGCACTGGGGCGGAGGGTTTTCCGGCGGCTGGCGCAATGGCACCTGGGCAAACGTCACCGCCGAACCGCTGGCGCAGCACGAATCCCGCCCGCTGGCCGAAGTTGCGCGTTACACCAACAAGTTCAGCAACAATGTCATGGCGCGGCACCTGGCCCTGACCCTGGCGGCAGAACACGGCATGCGGCCGGCGTCCGAGGCGGACGGGCGAGCGGCCATGCTGGCGGTACTGCAGGACCAGGGACTGGCGCTGCAGGACTTTGAGCTGGACGAGGTAGCAGGCCTGTCCCGGGACAACCGCGTCACTGTCGCGGAGGTGGCAGCGCTGCTCCAGCACGCGGCGGACAGCCTGGTCATGCCGGAGTTCATCGCTTCCCTGCCGGTGGCCGGGGTCGACGGCACCTTGCGCAACCGCTTCCGCGGCGAGCCCGAGGCGGGGCGGGTCCGGGCCAAGACGGGCTCCATCAACCACGTCTCGGGCATTGGCGGTTACGTCCGTAGTCGCGACGGCGAGGAGTTGATCGTGGCCGTACTGATCAATCACGAGAATGCCCACCGCGGCTCGGGCACGGCAATCCAGAACGCCGTCCTGCGGTGGGCGTTCAACGGGGCCGGCTAGATCTCCCTCGCCCCGGCGGTTTCAAGGCACGTGCTGCCATCCAGGTGGCGACCCAGCGCGTCCAGCAACGTGTCCACGTCCCCTTCGCTGTGCGCCGCCGAGAGGGTAACGCGCAGGCGTGCCGTCCCCTCCGGCACCGTCGGCGGGCGGATGGCGGTAATCAGCAGACCTTCGCGTTCCAGGGCCCGCGCCAGGCGCAGGGCGAGTTCCGGTGCACCCACCATGAGCGGTTGTATCGGCGTGCGCGAGGGCGAGACGGGCAGGCCCAGCGCCTGCAGGCCATCGCGGAAACGCTGCACCAGCAGGTCCAGATGATCGCGCCGCCAGCCCTCCTCCCGGGCGATCCGAACAGCCACCCTTGTGGCTGCCGCCACAGGCGGCGGTGGTGCGGTGGTGTACACGTACGTCCGCGCCCGCTGGACGAGGTATTCGATCAGGGTCTCGCTACCGGCGACAAAGGCGCCGAAACTGCCCAATGCTTTCCCCAGAGTGCCGACGTACACCGGCACTGCGTCCACGTCGAGCCCGGCCTCGCGCACGGCGCCACCGCCCTGCGGCCCCAGCACGCCGATGCCGTGGGCGTCGTCCACCATCAGGGTGGCATCCCGCTGCGCCGCCAGGTCAGCGAGCGCCGTCAGGGGCGCCAAGTCGCCGTCCATGCTGAACACCGTGTCCGTCACGATCAGGTCGTGCTCGGCCTGACCTGACGCCAGGCGGGACCTGAGATCGGTGGTATCGGCATGCGTGTACCGCTCCATGGGGGCGCGACAGAGCCAGCCGCCATCCAGCAGCGAGGCGTGGTTCAGCCGATCCTCCAGCACCCGGTCACCCGGGTCGGCCAGCGCATTGATCGTGCCCACGTTGGCCATGTAGCCGGTGGAGAAAAGCAGGGCCCGCGGCCGGCCGACGAGATCGGCCAGTTCCTCCTCCAGCGCCTCGTGCTCGGTAGTGTGCCCGGTAATCAGGTGCGCGGCGCCGCTGCCGGCCGGCCCCTGCTCCAGCGCCTTCGTCATGGCCCGCGCCAGCCGCCGGTCGCCGGCGAGTCCGAGATAATCGTTACTGCAGAAGTTGCGACACTCCCGGCCGTCAACGCGCACCCGGGCGCCGTCCAGGTGCTCAACCGTGCGTCGATGCCGGTAGAGCGCCTGCTCACGGCGCGTTCGCAGGGCGGCGTCCAGCCGCCGGTGTAGTGTGGTACTCACGGGCACTCCCCCCTCGTCCGGATAGGCGAAAGGGTCCAGCCGAGCGGAGCCTGTGTCAACCGATATTCACAAACCCGGTTTACACTGACGCCGCCTGCACGTCACCGAGTACCCTGTGAACGGCGCCGGTCAGCGCTGCCAGATCGGCGTCACCCATGACGTAGGGCGGCATCAGGTAGACCATCCGCCCGAACGGCCGTACCCACACGCCGGCCTCCACGAACTGCGGCACCAGCGCGCGCATGTCCACCGGTTCATCAAGCTGCACCACTCCGATGGCGCCGAGGGCACGGATGTCGGCGACGCCCTGCAATGCGGCGCAGGGCGCGAGCCCCTGGCGCAGCCCGGTCTCAAGCCGCTGCACATCATCCTGCCAGCCACTGGCCAGCAGCAGATCGATACTGGCCACCGCCACGGCACAGGCCAGCGGATTGCCCATGAACGTGGGACCGTGCATGAAGCAGCCGGCCCCGCCCCGGGAAATGGTCTCGGCGATCTCCCGGGTGGCCAGGGTCGCGGCCAGGGTCATGGTGCCTCCGGTGAGCGCCTTGCCCAGGCACATGATGTCCGGGCTGATGCCGGCGTGCTCGCAGGCGAACAGCCGCCCACTGCGGCCGAATCCGGTGGCGATCTCGTCGGCGATCAACAGCACGCCGTGGCGATCGCAGAGTTCCCGCACGCCCCGGAGGTATTCGGGGTGATAGAAGTGCATGCCACCCGCACCCTGCACCACGGGCTCCAGGATCACCGCTGCCAGCTCGTCGCCATGCTGCTCGATCAGGGCGGCGATGCCGTCCAGGTCGCGGGAATCCCACGGCTCGTCGTAGCGGCAGGCTGGCGCCGGAGCGAAGAGTTGCTCGGTCACGACGCCACTGAACAGGTGGTGCATCCCCGTCACCGGATCACAGACCGACATGGCCCCCAGGGTGTCGCCGTGATAGCCCTGGCGCAGGGCCAGCATCCGGTGCTTGGCGGGCTTGCCCCGGGCCTGCCAGTACTGGATGGCCATCTTCATGGCCACTTCGATGGACACGGACCCGGAATCCGCCAGGAACACCTTCTCCAGAGCCGGTGGCGTCAGCTCCACCAGGCGCCGTCCCAGCTCAATGGCCGGCTCGTGGGTCAGCCCGCCGAACATGACGTGCGGCGTCTTCCCCAACTGCCCCTCCAGGGCCTCGACGAGCGCGGGGTGCCGGTAGCCGTGTATGGCACACCACCAGGATGCCATGCCATCGATGAGTTCGCGGCCGTCGGCGAGCTTCAGACGCACGCCCTCGGCGGACGCCACCGGCCAGACGGGGGTTGGCTCCAGCATGGACGTGTAGGGGTGCCAGAGGTGATCGTGGTCGAACTGCAGTGCCTGATCCCAGTACGCGTTGGCCATGAATCCTTCTCCTGCATGTTGTCCGGGGCCGCGCTGGAGGCCGTCACGCCCCCGAGTTCGCCTCGGCCCCGCGTCGGAGCGGGTATATTGTGGGTGAACGGTTTTTGGCTTGACCAAAACACGCCCCTGAGTTATTAATCAAACGACCAATAACATCCTGGACCGAATCCCGAGAGGCCACCATGACGTCTCCTGCGCCGGCACAGACGACAGACACCGTGGATGACGACCTGCTGATCCTGTCCCAGGCCGCCGATTGGCTACGGGCCGGACGCCAGGTGGCGATTGCGCGCGTGGTGCAGACCTGGGGGTCATCTCCAAGGCCGGTGGGCAGCGTCATGGCGGTGGATGACGGCATGCACATGATCGGTTCGGTCAGCGGCGGCTGCGTTGAGTCCGCGGTGGTCCAGGAGGCGCAGGACGTCATGGTACACCGCGAACCGCAGGTGCTGGAGTTCGGTGTCACCAATGAGGACGCCTGGAGCGTCGGCCTGGCTTGTGGCGGCACTATTCGCATCCTTGTCGAACCCGTCACCGGCGAGGTCTGAGCCGTGCACGCAACCACCATCGAACGTCTCCGGCAAGCGCGTCACGAACAGAGCCCCGTGGTCCTGGCCACCCGTCTCCGGGATGGCGAAGAGCGGATTGTCGAAGCAACGGATACGTCCAAGCTCGCGGGGCCGGCGCAGGAGGCGTTGCAGCTCGACCGCAGCGGAGCGGTGGACATCGACGGCGAAGAGTGGTTCCTGCAGGTCTTCAACCCGCCGCTGCGCATGCTCATCATCGGCGGCGTGCACATCGCCCAGCACCTGGCGCCCATGGCCCGCCAGGCAGGCTACGCGGTGACCCTGATCGACCCGCGGGCCGCGTTCGCGTCCGCCGAGCGTTTCCCGGGAACGGACCTGAACAACCAGTGGCCGGCCAAAGCCATGGCGGAACTCCGGCCCGATCGGCGCACCGCGGTGGCGGCGCTCACCCATGACCCCAAGATCGACGATCCGGCCCTGGAGGCCGCCCTGCACAGTGAGGCGTTCTACGTCGGCGCGCTGGGGAGTCGCCGCACGCACGCCGCCCGTTGCGAGCGCCTCGCCGAGGGCGGGTTGCCCCGGCAGCTGCTCACACGCATCCACGCCCCCATCGGCCTCGATCTGGGCGCACGCACGCCCGCGGAAATCGCAGTCAGCATCGTCGCCGAGGTCACCCAGGCGTTGCGCCGGGGCGGCACGTCATGAGATTCGGCGAGCAACCGATCACGGAAGCCCGGGATGGGTTGCTGGTCCACACCCTGCGGGTGGCCGGCAAACGCTGGAACAAGGGGCGGCAGCTTTCCGGCGAGGACATCGACCGACTGCGGGAGGAAGGCATTCAGACCGTGACGGTCGTCCACATGGACGCCGACGACATCCACGAAGATGCAGCCGCAGCAGCCCTGGGCGAGGCGCTGGCCGGAGCCGGCGTCGAGGTGGGCCGGAGCTTCACCGGCCGCTGCAACCTCTACGCCGCCGCCGACGGAATTGCCGTGCTGGACACCGACACGCTGCACGCCTTCAACCACCTGGGCGAAGCACTCACGGTGGCGACCGTGCCGCCATTCGAGCAGGTGCACGCCGGCCAGATGCTCGCGACCATCAAGGTCATCCCGTTCGCCGTCCCGCGCCCCCTGCTCGACCAGGCCACCGTGGTAAGCCGGAGCCCCGCGGTGTCCGTGGCAGTCTTTCAGCGGCGCCGGTTCGGCCTGCTGCTGACGAACCTGCCAGCGCTCAAGGACGACCTGCTGGAGAAGGGTGAGCAGGGTGTTCGGCGGCGCCTCGGCGGACTTGGCTGCGAGCTCTCGTGCGCGCGCCGCTGCGACCACCGCGAGGAGGCCATCGCTGCGAGCCTGCGCGAGA
>SLMR01000095.1 GCA_007133445.1 Aquisalimonas sp.
CCGGTTCCTCCCGGTAGTAGCGCCCGAGCAGTCGGGCGCTCCAGCAACAGTCGCGATATTGTAGACCGCCAAAGCTCTCCAGTGTTCGCTCCTCGAGCATGGAATAGCTCCAGCCGCCCAGGACGTGCCAGCGTGGGTGCACCGGCCAGGCCAGCGCGAAGTCCCGCTGCTCCAGCTCCATGTCACCGTTCATGTCGCGCCGAGCGCGGTAGCCTGCGGTGAACACCGCGTCGGCCCGCGGCCGGTAGCTGAGGCGGGCGGCACTGAGGTCAGTGCGCTCGGCGTCGGGGTTGTACTGCGCCTCCGTGGTGGCCTGCAGACCGGCGGGCAGGGTCAGTCGCGCCTCGCCGATGACATTCGAACGGTTGCGCTCCTGTTCCGGCCCCGGTTCACCCTCGAGGACCACCTGCCGGTCGTCCAAGTACTGAATCTGTCCGGCGGCGAGGCGGAAATACTCCTGCCCGGTCTCGCGGCTGAGGAAGCGGCTGGTCAGGCCCACGGTGAGCTGGTTGGCGTCACCGACGCGGTCGGCGCCGCTGAAGCGGTTCTCCGAGTAGAACTGGAACAGGCCCGGGATGTCCTCGTCGGTGTCGAACAGCGGCAGATCGGATTGGTCGCGCTCCGGCACGTACAGGTAGAACAGCCGCGGCTCCAGGGTCTGGCGCAGGGGCTGGCCGAAGGCCTCGAAATGGCGGTCGAAGTACAGGCCCGTGTCCAGGCTGCTCACCGGGACGGTGCGGCTGGGATTCTCGTTCTCGGTGGTGTCGAAATCGTTCTGCGGATCGGTGGCGCTGTCCAGGTCGTACTGGGTGTGGCGCAGGGTGACCGCCGGCGTGAAAAACCCGGCCAGGCCCACGGTGGGCCGGGACAGTCGCGGCGAGACGTCGGCCCGGCCGCCGGTCATGCGCCGATCCGCCCGGGGATGGTCGAAGCGCACCACTTCACTGTCCATCTCCCAGCGCAGGCCCAGGGGGCCGTCGTCCGGGTGGTGCTCCAGGGTGAGCCGCGGCAGGCGGCGGTAGGGCTCCCTGCCGGCGCTGATGTCCGGGTCCACGGTCTGGTAGGTCTCGCCGGAGAAGGTGCTGGAGATGTTCCGGGTGTTGTAGCGCAGGCGGCCGCGGGAGCGCAGGTGGCGCGTGGTGGAGGTGCGCAGGCTGTCGCCGAAGTCGCGGAAATATTCGTCGTCACTGACCCGCGCCAGGTCCAGGTCGCCGCGGAGGCTTCCGGGCAGGTCGTGTTCGTGGTAGAGGCTCGCCTGCCAGCGGTCATCACCGTAACGGTTGTCGTCGGGCAGGTAGCCACCGTCGATCTCGCCCTCGAAGGAGGGCTGCAGGTAACGGAATTCGCCGCCCAGCATGGCACCGCGCCGGCTGAGATAGCGCGGTGCAATGGTGGCGTCGTAGTTGGGGGCGATGTTCCAGTAGTACGGCACGGTCAGATCCGTGCCGCTGCGCTCGGACTGGCGGAGCGTCGGTGGCAGCAGGCCGCTCTTGCGCCGGTCGTCGATGGGGAAGTTCACGTACGGTGAGTATGCCACCGGCATGTCTCGCACCGTCAGGCGTGCGTGCCAGGCCTCGCCGGTGCCGGTCTCCCGGTCCAGCCGGACCCGGTCGGCACGCAGCATCCACGCTTCATTGCCCGGTTCGCAGGTCGAGTAGGTGGTGCCGTGAGCCTCGGTGGTGGTGGCGTCCAGCAGCGCGATGCGGCTGGCCTCTCCCTGGGTGAGGGTCTCCGGCAGCAGGTAACGGGCCCGGTCCACCTCGCCCTGATCCCGGTCCAGGAGCAGGTAGCCCTGGTCGGCGCCGAGCAGCAGCCCCGATTCCTGGTAGCGCAGGTTACCCCGGGCGTCGGCCCGGCTCTCCCGCTCCTCGTAGCGCATCTCGTCGGCACCGAGCCGCTGATCGGCCCGCTCCAGGGTCACGTCCCCGCGCAGACTGTGGATGCCGCGGCGGCCGTCGTAGGTCATGTCATCAGCGTCGATCCTGAGCTCTGCGCCTTCCCGTTGAGGCGGCGACGGCGCGGGGCCGACCCGATCACCTTCCAGCGGGGCAATGCAGCCGGCCCAGCGCCCGTCCTCGCCGCTGAGGAAGGGCCAGCGTTCCTCGTCCTCGTCGGCCGTGACGGCAGCCCAGGGCAGGGCCACGGCGGTGGCCAGAGCCGCGGCGGCGGCTCTGCTATTGCTGATGGTCGGGCGCATCGGCACGCTGGCGGCTTCCTGGCTGCTGCGACTTCATCCCGGCATACCGGCGGCACTCCGTCCGGCGGCGCGCGGGTCGGGAAGGCGGGTACTGACCTGACAATACCTCCGAGAAGGTTAGTAACTTGTCACACTCGGGGCGATCGCGGCAAACCCCGATGGGCGAGACACTGCGTCGGCGCTGCGGCACAATCCCCGTCTATGACTGACAGGAGTCCCGGAATGGCCGACAGCGTTACCGAGGATCGCCGGTTGCAGGAGCTGACAGCGTGGTTGCAGGAGCAGGGTGTTGACCATGGCGCGCTGGTCCCCGCCTCCTCCGATGCGAGTTTCCGGCGCTATTTCCGTCTGCAGGCGGGTGGCCGTCCCCTGGTGGCCATGGATGCGCCCCCGGAGCAGGAGGACTGCCGGCCCTTCGTGCAGGTGGCCGAGCTCATGGACGCCGCCGGTCTCAACGTCCCGGAGATTCTGGCCCGGGATCTGGACCGGGGGTTCCTGCTGCTCTCCGATCTGGGTGACCGGACGTACCTGGAGGTGCTGGACGAGGCCAACGCGGATGCGCTGATGCGCCCGGCTCTGGATGCCCTGGTGCGGTGGCAGGCGGCGTCACGCCCCGGTGTGCTACCTGCCTTTGATGCCGCGCTGCTGCAGCGGGAACTGCAGTTGTTCCCGGACTGGTACCTGGCGCGACACCTGCAAGTGACACCCACGGCGGCGGAGCAATCGGCGCTGGAGCGGCTCTTCCGGGGCCTGGTGGACCGCGCCGTGGATCAGTCCCGAGTCTGGGTCCACCGGGATTACATGCCGCGGAACCTGATGCCCGGGGATCCACAGCCGGGCATCCTCGACTTCCAGGACGCCGTGGAAGGCCCGGTGAGCTACGACTTCATCTGCCTGATCCGCGATGCGTTCGTGAGCTGGCCGCGCAGCGCCGAGTGGCGCTGGTTGCAGTACTACCACGGCGCCGCGCGGGCCGCCGGCGTACCGGTGCCGGAGCGCCTCAAGGAGTTCTGGTCCGACTGTACCTGGATGGGGGTGCAGCGCCACCTCAAGGTGCTTGGCATCTTCGCCCGTATTCGCTACCGGGATGGCAAGCCGCGCTACCTTGACGATGCGCCGCGCTTTCTCGGCTACCTGGAGCGGGCCGCGGAAGATGAGCCGGAACTCGCGGAACTGATGGAGCTGATCGCGACCTGGCAGGCGCGGGCAACCTCATGAGGCCGGGAGTATCCATGCGCGCCATGATCCTTGCGGCTGGCAGGGGTAACCGCATGCGCCCGCTGACCGACCGCACACCCAAACCGTTGCTGCCGGTGGCGGGGCGACCGCTGATCGAGTGGCACCTGGAGCGCCTCGCAGCGGCGGGCTGCGATCAGGTGGTGATCAACCTGGCCTGGCTGGGAGAGCAGATCGCCGATCACGTGGGGGACGGCAGTCGCTGGGGGCTACGCGTGGAGTACTCCCGGGAGGGCGAGACCGGTCTCGAAACCGGCGGCGGGATCGCCCGGGCGCTGCCGCTGCTTGGCGATGCCCCGTTCCTGGTGATCAACGGGGATGTCTGGTGCGATCTGGAACCGGCGCGGCTGCTGCGACCTCCCGCCGGGTTGGCGCACCTGGTGCTGGTGCCCAATCCGGAGCACAACAGCGGCGGGGATTTCGGGCTCCAGGGCGGACGCGTGGTCGCATCCGGAGGCGAGTTACTCACCTATAGCGGCATCGGCGTCTACCATCCGGAGCTGTTCGCCGGGCACCCCGGCGGCGCGTTCCGGCTCGCCCCCCTGTTGCGGCGAGCCATGGCCGAGGGACGGGTGACAGGCGAATGCTATCGGGGGCGCTGGTGCGATGTGGGCACCCCGGAGCGGCTGCAGGCACTGGATGCGGCGCTGCGTGCCGACGACTGAGGGCGACGGTCGGCTACGCCGGTCGCTGATCGTGGGCCGGGATGGAGTACGTGCAGGTGGCGTGGGCGCACATCTCGTCCTCGCCTTCGGCGTACATGGCCACCTCACCCACGGCCAGACGGCTTCCCAGTTTGAGAAGGTGGCACTCGGCGATGATGTCTCCGGCTGCCGGTTTACGCATGAAGTTGATGTTCAGGTTGGTGGTCACCGCCATGAGAACCGGGCCGATGGAGGCGAGGATGGCGCAGTAGATGGCCGTGTCTGCCAGGGTCATCAGCGCCGGTCCGGAGATCGTGTTGCCCGGACGCAGGTTGGAGCGGTGAAAGGGTAGCCGGATGCGCACGAAACGGTCCCGGACCTCCTCGACACGCCAGGTGTCCTTGCGCACTTCCGGAAACGCCTCCTGAAGGATGGTTTCCAGATCCTCGGCATTGAGCTTGGTCATGATTCCGTCCGCTGTTGTTCTTCGACGTCGTTCGGCAGTTTACCGATAACAGTGCTATTTGCGCTATCACCACGCGGAACGGGATGCGGGGGTCAGGCGCTGACGGGCGGGAGCTGGTCGTGCAATCCCTGCATCAGGGTGCGGGCGACGGTGGTGGCGTCGGCGGCGATGCCCAGGTCGCGCATCTGGGTGACCGGCAATCCCTGGTAGCCGCAGGGGTTGATGCGCTGGAACGGAGTCAGGTCCATGTCCACGTTCAGGGCGACGCCGTGGTAGCTGGCGCCACGGCGCACCCGCAGGCCCACCGAGGCGATCTTGGCGCCGTCCACGTAGACACCGGGAGCGTCCGTTCGGGCAGCGGCGGTGATGCCGTGGCCGGCCAGCAGATCGATGACGGTGGATTCCAGCAGGGTCACGAGCTGGCGGATTCCCAGACGCCGCCGACGCACGTCCACCAGCACGTAGACCACGGCCTGCCCCGGGCCGTGGTAGGTCACCTGACCGCCACGGTCTACCGGCACCACGGGGATGTCTCCCGGTGCCAGCAGGTGCTCCGGGCGGCCGTTCAGCCCCTGGGTGAACACCGGCGGGTGCTGCAGGGCCCAGAGTTCGTCCGCGGTCTCGGCGGTGCGCGAGTCGGTGAAGGTCTGCATCGCCCGCCAGGTGGGTTCATAGGGCACCAGCCCGAGTTCCCGGGTGCGAATGGACGAGGACCCGCTCACAGGGTCATGACCACGCGCCGGTCGGCGTTGAGGGTGCGGTATATGGCGTCCAGCTGCGCCTTGCTGGTGGCCGTGACCGTCACTGTGACCGAGACATACGTGCCGCGTCGGCTGGGATTGGTGGCTACGCTGTCATCGGTGACATCCGGAGCGTGCTCCCGGACCAGGGCCAGGACATGCAGCACGAAATCCGGCTCGGCCGGGCCCATGGCCTTGACCGGGAACTCGCACGGGAACTCCAGCAGGGTGTCGTCGTCGGTCTTGCCCATGGGCTTGCCTCCGCGCGCACCGGTGTTACTGGAACCGTAGCATGATGCTGTCCACCAGGCCGCCGAAGAAGCCGGCTTCCTCGCCGTCTTCCAGGGCAACCAGCGGGACCTCGGTGACCACCGCATCACCGATGCGCACTTCCACGCTGCCCATCTCGTCGCCGGCGGTCACCGGCGCCACAATGGTGGAACGCAACTTCATGGTGGCTTCCAGGTTGTTGTACTCCCGTCGCGGGAGGGTCACGTACAACGGCTCATGCAGCCCCACGGGCAGCGTGTCGCTTGCGCCTTTCCACAGCTTGGGTTCGGCCAGCGCCTCGTTGCCGGCGTAGAGCTGGTAGGTGCCGAAGAACCGGAAACCGTAGCCGAACAGGGCCTGGGTCTGCTCCACGCGGGCACCGGCGCTGTCCGCGCCCATGACCACCGAGATAAGCCGCATGTCGTCCCGCTTGGCAGAGCTCACCAGGTTGTAGCCGGCGCCCGAGGTATGGCCCGTCTTCAGGCCGTCGACGCTGTCATCCCGCCACAGCAGCCGGTTGCGGTTGCGCTGGGTGATGCCGTTGAAGGTGAACTCGCGCTGGGAGTAGAACTGGTAGTACTCGGGGAAGTCCCTGATCATGGCCTTGGCCAGGGTGGCAATGTCCCGGGCGGTGGTCAGTTGCTCCGGGTCGGGCCAGCCGGTGGCGTTGGTGAAGTTGGTGTTGGTCATGCCGAGTTCCTCGGCGTGCTGGTTCATGATCTGGGCGAAGGTCTCCTCGTTGCCGGCAACATGCTCTGCCAGGGCCACGCTGGCGTCATTGCCGGACTGGATGATCATGCCCTGCAGCAGATCCTCGACGCTCACCTGCCGGCCTACTTCCACGAACATCCGCGAGCCGCCCATGCGCCAGGCGCGCTCGCTGATAGTGACTTCCTCGTCCAGATCCAGGTGGCCCTCGCGCAACTCGTTGAAGACCACGTAGGCGGTCATCAGCTTGACCAGGCTCGCCGGTTCCCGCTGTTCGTCCGGATCCCGGTCGGAGAGTACGTGGCCGCTGTCGAAATCCATCAGGATGTAGCTGGGCGCACCGACTGACGGGGGCGGCGGTGTCGGTACCGACGGGCTGTCCGCCAGTGCATGGCCGGTGAAAAGGGTCAGAATCAGGAACAGGGCGGTGGCAAGACTGTGGCGCATGTGGGCTCTCGTTCAACGGGTCGCAACTGCAAATGAATGATTGGCCTGCAACGGCGCCGGAGCATAGCACGGGGCGCCGGGCACGGCCGGGTCGATGAGTGACAGGACACTACTCCACGACCATGTGGTCCTCGCCGAAGCCGTTGTCCCGCAGCTTCCGCGCCAGCGAGTCCAGCTCGTCACGGCTCTCCACCGGGCCAATGCGGACGCGGTGGACGCCGTTGTCGTCACTGACGGTCACACGGTCCAGCCCGGCGTCCTGGAGGCGGCCGCGCAGGGACTCGGCGTTGGCCCGCTCCGAGAAGGCACCCAGCTGGAGTTTGACCGTGCCGGTGGCGCCGCTGGTGTCCGCCTGGGATGCATCCGGGTCGCCCTCGTCCTCAATGCGTTCGGCCAGATCGCGACTGGCGGCGATCACGCCGCCGGCATTCCCCGTCTCGTCTTCCGATACCGCGACCGGTTCGGCCTCTGCATCCGAAGGGGCAGCACTCTCAGAGGCAGATTCGGCCCCGGCGTCGCCGTTGGCGCCCGCGACCTCGGGGCGGTCGTCGGCATCCGGGTCATAGGCCAGACTGAGGGCTTCGATGCGCACCGGCGCGGTGCCGCCGTCGAGCATGTCAATGCGGTCGGCGGCGGCGTAGGAGAGGTCGATGGCGCGGTTGTCGGCGAACGGGCCGCGGTCGTTGACCCGCACGATCACCGACTTGCCGTTGTCCAGGTTGGTGACCCGCACATAGGTGGGCAGCGGCAGGCTCGGGTGCGCGGCGGTCATGGTGTACATGTCGTACGGCTCGCCGCTGGAGGTGCGGCGCCCGTGGAACTTCTTGCCGTACCAGGAGGCGACGCCTTCTTCGGTGAAGTCGCGCGCGTCTTCCAGGTCCATGACCTGGTACTGCTGGCCGAACACCTCGTATGTGGCGGGGTTGCCGAAGCGGCTCAGGGGCTCATCCCGGGGCTCCGGTTCTTCCACGTCACTGAGGTCCGGAGCCACGTCCGGGCCACGATCCTGCTCCTCGTCGGCGGTGTCGGGGGCGTCCGGCTGCTTGTCGGGCGCGGTGGCGCAGGCGGCGAGGAACAGGGTCAGGCACAACAGCAGGAACAGTCGGCTCATTGGTCGCGCTCGTATTGGTCCCTGATGGCGCCGGCGAGCTGATAGGCCGCCAGCGCGTAAAGCGGGCTGTGGTTGTAACGGGTAATGACGCGGAAATTATGCAGGCCGACCCAGTACTCGGTCTCCGTGTCGTTGTCCAGCGCCAGGAGCAGGGCGGGGGCGTCGTCGTCGAAATCCGCCTCGGGCTTGATGCCGGCCGCCCGCAGCTCACCCACGGTGGTGTTCAGGCGCATGCCGTCGTCCTGGAATTCGTCCACGCGGTCCGTGTCGTTCACGTGTGCCGGGGCCACCACCGGTTCGCCCTCGCGCCAGCGGTGCTCCACGAAGTAGTTGGCCACGCTGGCCAGTGCGTCGGGGACGCTGTTCATGAGATCCCGACGGCCGTCGCCACTGCCGTCCACGGCGTAGTGGCGATAACTGCTGGCGATGAACTGCGGAATCCCCATGGCCCCGGCGTAGGAGCCCCGGATGCCGGTCACGTCCAGGTCCTCCTCGTCCACCAGCAGCAGAAAGTGCTCCAGTTCGCTGCGGAAGAAGTCAGCGCGTGGCGGGTAGTCGAATGCCAGGGTGACCAGGGCGTCGAGCACACGGTGTTCGCCCGGATGGTCGCCGTAGCGGGTCTCGACGCCGACGATAGCCACCAGGATGGCCGGGTCCACACCGTACTCGGCGGCGATGTCGTCCAGCAGTCCGCGGTGCTCTTCCATGAAGGCCGCGCCTTCGGCGATACGGTCGTCCTGGAGGAAGATGCGCCGGTAGCGGTACCAGGGCAGGGCCTCCGCCGGCGAGGTGATGGCGTCGATGATGTCCTGCTGGTGGCGGGCGTCGGCCAGCAGGGCGTCCACGTCGTCCCGGTCCAGGCCATGCTCGTCAGCCATGTGTGCGGAGAAGGCCGACAACGCCTCCCGTTGTTCCTCCAGAGAGTCGGTGGCGACCGGCTGAGCAGTCAGACCGAGTGCCAGGGCCAGTGGCAGGCAGCGGGACCATCGAATGGGCATGAGCAGGCTCTTCTCGCAGTGTTCGGATAACGTCCATCTGCAACGCGGTGCCCGCGCCACAGTTCGCTTTGATTCGTCAGGACGCCCAGAGTTTCCGGTGGGTGCGTATCGACATGAGAATACCGAACGCCGCCATCAGCGTCACCATGGATGTGCCGCCGTAGGAGACCAACGGCAGGGGCAGGCCCACGACCGGCATCAGTCCGGAGACCATGCCGATATTGACGAATACGTACACGAAGAAGGTCAGCGTCAGGCTGCCCGCCAGCAGCCGGCCGAAGGTGTCCTGGGCGTTCGCGGCGATGTAAAGCCCGCGGCCGATGATGAACAGGTAGAGCGTCAACAGCATCAGCACGCCGATGAGCCCGAACTCCTCGGCGAACACTGCGAAAATGAAATCCGTGTGCCGCTCCGGCAGGAACTCGAGCTGGGATTGGGTTCCGTTCAGCCAGCCCTTGCCGAACACGCCCCCGGAGCCGATCGCGATGGTGGACTGGATGATGTGGTAACCGGATCCCAGTGGATCGCGCTCCGGGTCGAACAGCGTCAGCACCCGCTGTTTCTGGTACTCCCGCATCAGGAACATCCAGAACACCGGGATCAGCGCAGCGATGGTGAGTGCCACCGTGACCATGATGCGCCAGCGCAGCCCCGCCAGGAACAGGACGAAGAACCCGGAAGCGCTGACCAGCAGCGCCGTGCCCAGATCCGGCTGCAGCACGATCAGCCCGGTGGGCATGGCAATGGCGATGGTAGCGATCACCACCTGCAGCAGCGTCGGCGGCAGCGGCCGCATACTGAGATACCAGGCGATAGCCATGGGGATGGCCAGCTTCATCAACTCCGCCGGCTGGAAGCGGAACAGCCCCAGGTCCAGCCAGCGTTTGGCGCCCTGTCCCACCGTGCCGACCAGCAGTACGAGCACCAGCATCGCCAGAGCACCCAGGAATACCCAGGGTGCCCAGCGCCGCAGCGTGTCCGGCGGGATCTGGGCCATGACCACCATGGCGCCGAAGGCCAGTGTCATGCGGATAATCTGGTTGTGGACCGCGTCGATGGACTGGTTGGTGGCACTGTAGAGCACTGCCAGTCCGGTACCCGAGAGCAGCAGCAGCGCAGTAATGAGCTGGACATCCAGGTGCAGCACCCGCTGGAGCACCGACGGGCGCTGGCCGGAGCTGACGCGGTCGGCGAGTTCAGCCACTGTTGTCCTCCACCGCGTAGGCGCGCATGTAGGCGTCCAGCACCTGGCGCGCCTTGGGCGCGGCAACGCTGCCGCCGCCGCCGCCGTGCTCCACCAGCACCGCAATGGCGATGCGCGGGTCATCCGCCGGTGCGAACGCCGTGAACAGCGCGTGGGTCTGTAGTCGCCGCTCCCGTTCCTCCTCGTCGTGCTCCTCATCCTGGGCCAGGCTGAACACCTGAGAGGTGCCGGTCTTGCCCGCGATGCGGTAGTCCAGGCCGGAATGGATGCTACGCCCGGTGCCGCGAGGGGTGTGGACGACATCTTCCATGGACCTGGTGACCAGGTCCCACAGGTCATCGTTTTCCAGCTGCACCACCCGCTCGGGCTCGGCCGCCTCGGTGGCCAGCGTCTCGCCGTTGCTGGCATCCCTCACGGCCCGCAGAACGCGGGGTCCAACCGAGACGCCACGGTTGGCGATAATGGCGGTGGCGTGGGCCAGCTGCAGGGGAGTGCTGAGGAAGTACCCCTGGCCGATGGAGGTGATGATGGTCTCGCCGTGGAACCAGCCCTCGCCGTGGACCTGGCGCTTCCAGTCCCGCGATGGCAGGATGCCGCCGCGCTCGCCCGGGATGCCGACGCCAGGTGCCCGCCCGAAGCCGAAGCGCTCCAGGAACGCCGACATGCGGTTGATGCCCATGTCGTAGCCGAGCTGGTAGTAGTAGACGTCGCACGACTGGATCATCGCATCGAGGAAATCCATCTCCCCGTGGCCGCGCCGGCGCCAGCAGCGCCAGCGGTGGTCGACGTTGTCGATGCTGAAATGCCCGGGGCAGAACACCGTGTCGTCGGACTTGAAGATGCCGTGCTCCAGGCCCGCCAGGCCGATGAACGGCTTGATGGTGGAGCCCGGCGGATACTGGCCGCGGACCGAGCGGTTGAACAGGGGGCGCTCCGGGTGTTCCTGCAGGGCCGCGTAGGTGGCGCGGTCCACGCCGTTGACGAAGATGTTGGGGTCGAAGGACGGCATGCTGGCCAGCGCGAGGATGTCGCCGCTGCGCACGTCGATCGCCACGATGGAGCCGGATTCCTGGCCGAGCGCCACCTCGGCAGCCCGCTGCAGCCGGCTGTCCAGGGTGAGAATCATGTCGTCCCCCGGCTCGGGGGCGCGGCGCCCCAGTGGCTGGATGACCCGGCCCAGGGCGTTGGTCTCCACCTGTTCCAGACCGGCGTGGCCGTGCAGCCGTTCCTCGAACTGCAACTCCGTGCCGGTTTTCCCGATATGGCTGCTGCCGCCGTAGCGGCGGCGATCCACGCGCTGGAGTTCACGCTCGTTGATACGCCCGACGTAGCCAATGGCGTGGGCTGCATGGGTGCCGTGGGGGTAGTAGCGACTCAGTCGCGCCTCCACCTCCACCCCCGGGAAGCGGTGCCGGTTGGCGGCGAATATTGCCACCTCGCGGTCGGTCATCCGCACCTTCAGAGGCAGTGCCTCGAACCGCCGGGAGCGCCTGAGCAGGCCCCGGAAGCGTTCGACCTCCGTGTCGCTGACCTCGAGGATGCTGCGAATGCCGGCCAGGGTTTCTTCCATGTCCGGCACTTGTTCCGGCGTCAGCAGGAGCTGGAAGTTCGGGCGGTTCTCCGCCAGCACAATCCCGTTGCGGTCATAGATCAGGCCACGGTTCGGCGGGATCGGCACCAGCTTGACGCGGTTGGCCTGGGACAGGGTCGCATAGCGCTGATGGCCGGCGACCTGCAGCTGGCCCATACGTCCGCCGAGCAGCCCCAGGAGCACCAGCACGCCAGCCCCCGCGAGGAACGTGCGTCGGGTGAACTGACGCTTCTCACGGGTCTTGTCCTGCAACTGGTTGTGACTGTCACTTGCCATGGCTACTGCACACTGAAGCGGCGCCGCACGCCGCGCATGATCACGAACACCCACGGCCATAACAGTGTACCGATTAGCGGCGGTAGCCAGTAGGCCGCGCCCGGCACTGGCTGGTTGGCCAGACCGCTGATCCACGCCTGAACAAGATTACTCAGCAGCAACAGAACCAGCACGATCAGCGCCTGCTGGGGCAATGGATAGACGCGGATGCGCTGGTGCAGCCGCAGCACCAGGTACGCCACCAGCGCATAGGCCAGGGCGTGCTGGCCGAGCAGTGTTGCCTGGACGGCATCCTGGCCCAGGCCCACCAGCCAGCCGATCACCACGCCCACCCGGTGGGGCACAGCCATGCACCAGTAGATCAGCACCAGCGCCGCCCACTCCGGCCTCGCCAGCCGCGCCCACTCAGGCAGCGGGACAATGGTCAGCATGTAGGCGACAAGGACGCTGACGAAGATGACCCAGCCGCCGCGCTGCAGCGCCTCGGTCATCGGGCTGCTTCCTCCTGAACCAGCTCCTCGATGCTTTGCAACTCGTCAAAGACGTCCTGGTCCGGATCGCGGTCCTCCCGGGCCCGGATCAGCAGCATCTCGCGGCTGCGGTCGAGCTGCGCCAGGGGGCGGGCCTTGATCTTGGCAAATGACTCGCCGGGCTGGCGCTCGACACTGATCACCTCGGCGACCGGGTAGCCGCGGGGGAAGCGCCCGGCCAGCCCGGAAGTGACCAACAGATCCCCTTCCTCGATATCGGCGTTATTGGGCAGATGAGGCACATCAAGTTCGCGCAGATTGCCGCTTCCGAAGGCGATGGCCCGCAGCCCGTTGCGGTTCACCTGCACCGGCACGGCATGGCTCGGGTCCGTGATCAGCCGGACCACGGCGCTGGAGCGACTGATGCTGTCCACCTGGCCCATGACGCCGTCGGCGTCGATCACCGGCTGGCCCGAGAACACGCCATGGCGCGAGCCCTTGTCCACCCGGATGATGTGCCGGTACGGGTCCAGGTCCACCCGCATGAGTTCGGCGATCAGCACCGACTCCTCCACTTCGTAGGCGGAACCGAGCAACCCCTGCAGCCGGATATTCTCGCGCTCCAGCTGGTCCAGGCGCTGCAGGCGCGCCTCATTGAGCAGGTGCTGATCACGCAGTCGGGCGTTCTCCTCGATCAGCGCCGAGCGGGTGGCAAGGCGCTCCGAGGCGGCGTCGTACAGGTCGAATGGCACGTTGACAGCGTAGTGGACCGGATGAGCGGCAGTCTGGAAAGCCGAGCGGATCGGCTCGCTGAGGTGTTCGCGGTGGTCGAGCGTCATCAGGCCTGCTGACACGAGAATCAGCAGGATGAGTCGGGTCGTCGCCGATGGGCCCTGGGCAAATAAAGGTTTA
>SLMR01000141.1 GCA_007133445.1 Aquisalimonas sp.
GAAGGGTGACCCCATCCAGGCGCGCATGGCCTCGTAGTCGGAACCCGAGTGCACGGCCAGCGCGAACGCGAACCACAGCACCAGCGCGATCAGGGCGACGGCGGTCACCCGCTGCATCCACCAGTGGTGGACCCCATCCTTCGCAGATCCCAGCCCGCGCGCATCCTTCACGGCAGTTCGCAGATTCATTACGCCCCCCCCGTGGCCAGCGCCACGATCCACAGCACCAGTGTCAGCGCCACGGCGCCGATGACGGCAGCCATGCCGGACCGCCTGGCCGTTTCAAGTTCGAAACCCTTGCCGGCATCCCAGAACAGGTGCCGGATACCGTTGCACAGGTGGTAGGACAGCCCGAGTGTGAACAGGAACAGGATCAGCATGCCGATCCAGGAGCCCAGTACGCCCTGCGCACGCGCGTAGGCTTCCGGGCCGCTGGCCAGCGCCACCAGCCAGTAGATCACCAGTACGGAGCCAACGCTGTTGGCAACACCCGCGGCGCGATGAGAAATGGAAAGCACCGACGTCCACTGAGGCCGGTAGACCTGGAGGTGAGGGGAAAGCGGTCGATTATCGGTTGGCATGATGACTCGCTCCGCAAGGAACAGTGATTCCGACGGACGCCCGCGGCGTCCCTGATCCGGCCCGGGTGCGCCGCAGCGCTGTACGGGCACAGACGCGAGATGCGGGCTGATCCTTTGGGCCGGGGGCTGATGAAGGGCGCTACATCGCGTCATCAGCCCGTGCAAGCGGGCTCATAAACTAAACTGTCCGACCTGTTGATGCAAGGCAGCACGCACCCGTCCACGCAGCGCCCGGGGATTGCCTCACGGTCTGGTCGGGCTCAGAAGTCAGTGCAGCGGCCCCCCTTTTCCCAGTCGCCATAACGGGTGGGCTCGGGCCCCGTCTGGCCACCGTGCTCCGTCGGCCAGGTGTTCGGATCCGCCGGGTCCGGCGTGGTATCGTTATCACTGATGGCCGGCGGAACCTGCTCACCGGCTCCATTCTCTGGCACGTTGTTGTTTGGCATTGCTCTCTCCTGGTCTGGGCAGTGTTGTACAATAGCTATACCTTACCACTGCGGAGATTCTTGCGTCACGCCATGTCCGAATTCACAGCGAATGCCCCGATGCTCGACTGGTCCGCCCTCCTTGCGCCGCATCACGCGCGCTTCGACCCGGATGGCGGTCTGCTGGACTTCGGTGACGCCAGCGCCGAGCTGCATACCAGCCTTGGAGACGGCGGCATCATGCCGTTGACCAACCATGGTGCCATTCGCGTTGTTGGTGAGGATGCTGCCGCATTCCTGCAGGCCCAGCTCAGTCAGGGTGTCACCGATCAGGCCATCACCGAAAGCCGCGTCGCGGGCCTGTGCAGTCCCAAAGGGCGGCTGCTGGCGGTGTTGCGGGTGTTGCGGCTGGATGACGACGATTTCCTGTTGCTGACGCACGGCAGCCTGATCGAAGCGCTGGTCAAACGTCTGCGCATGTACGTCCTCCGGGCCCGCGTGGCCCTGCAGGATTTCACCCCGCATCTGGCGTTGTGGGGCGTGACCGGCACCGGCGCCATCGCCGTGACCGAGGCAACGGGAACGCTGCCTCAGGGCACCGGTACCGTGGTGCATGCCGGCGATACCAGCGTCATCAATTTCGGCGGCGAGCCGGAGCGGTTTCTGGTTGTGGCCCACGCCCGCGACGCCGTCGGTCTCTGGGATGCGCTCACCCGCGCTTCCCGCCCGGTCACTCCTGCGGCCTGGGAGCTGTTGTCCATCCGTGCGGGTGAGCCGTTAGTGACCTCCGCCACCGCAGAGCGCTTCGTCCCCCAACAGGTGAATCTGGAACTGGTGGGTGGCGTCAGCTTCAACAAGGGCTGCTACCCCGGCCAGGAGGTGGTCGCCCGCATGCACTACCGTGGCAAACCCAGCCGGCGCATGTTCGGCCTCACCGCACCCGAAGGTGGCGCCGTGCCGTCGCCGGGCGACAGCGTGGTCACCGCCGACGGCGCCTCTGCCGGCGAGGTGGTCCGTGCCGTGGCAGGGCCGGCGGGCATCGAGGCGCTGGCCGTGTTGCGCGTAGCCTACCGGGATCGCCAGGACCTGCGGCTCGCGGACCAGCCCGCGGGCTTTGCGCAGTTACCGTACGCGGTGCCCATGCCCGACAGCGACGAGGAAGCGGCCGAAGATTCGTAGGGTGCATCTCGATGCACCTTCCCCGGACAGACCGGTCACGGGGGCATTGTCCGGCGTTGTTCTGCGGTGCATCAAAATGCACCCTGCGCCGGGGCAGCCGCGGGTAGGGTGGCCCCGGGAGACTAGGAATCCGCCCTTACACTTCCGGCCGCATGGCCGGAAACAGCAGCACGTCCCGGATCGAGGCCTGATCGGCCAGCAGCATGACCAGCCGGTCGATGCCGATGCCCTCGCCCGCCGTGGGCGGCAGTCCGTACTCCAGGGCACGGATGAAATCGGCATCGTAGTGCATGGCCTCCAGATCCCCGGCCTCCTTGTCGGCGGCCTGGGCGCGGAAGCGCTCGGCCTGGTCCTCGGCGTCGTTGAGCTCGGAGAAGCCGTTGGCCATTTCCCGCCCGCAGATGAACAGCTCGAAGCGCTCGGTGACGAACGGGTCGTCGTCCCGGGGGCGCGCGAGGGGTGAGACCTCCTTCGGGTAGTCGATGACGAAGGTCGGCGCCCGCAGCTGGTCCTCCACGGTCTCCTCGAAGATGGCCAGCTGGATCTTGCCGAGGCCGGCGTCATCTTCCACGGACACGCCCAGACGGTCGGCCACGGACCTCGCAGAAACCGGATCAGCGAGATCGGCCGCAGTGACACCCTGGTTGTATTGCACGATGGCGTCGCGCAGGGCAATGCGCGGGAACGGCTGGCCCAGATCGACACCCTCGCCCTGCCACTCCAGCTCCGGCGTGCCCTTGAGCTCCACCGACAGGGCTCGCAGCATCTGTTCTGTGAGATCCATCAGGTCGTGGTGGTTGGCGTAGGCCTGGTAGAACTCCAGCATGGTGAACTCGGGGTTGTGCCGGGTGGACACGCCCTCGTTGCGGAAATTGCGGTTGATCTCGTAGACCTGCTCGAAGCCGCCCACCACCAGCCGCTTGAGATAGAGCTCCGGGGCGATGCGCAGGTACAGCGGCATGTCCAGGGCGTTGTGATGGGTTACGAACGGCCGCGCCGCCGCCCCGCCCGGGATCTGCTGCATCATCGGCGTTTCCACTTCCAGGAAGCGCCGGGCGTTGAGGAAATCCCGGATGAACTGGATGGTGCGGCTGCGCAGCTGAAAGACCTGCTGGACCTCCGGGTTCATGATCATGTCCAGGTAGCGCTGGCGATAACGGGCTTCCTGGTCGGTGAGGCCGTGGTACTTCTCCGGCAGCGGCCGCAGGGACTTGGTCAGCAGTACGATGCGCTCGACGCTGACCGAGAGCTCCCCGGCCCGGGTCCGGAACAGCGTGCCCTCGGCGCCGATGACATCACCCACGTCCCACTTCTTGAACTCCTGGTAATGGC
>SLMR01000188.1 GCA_007133445.1 Aquisalimonas sp.
CCACGTCGGCACCGATGACCACGCCGGCTTCCAGTACCACACCGCTGGAAATCACGGTCCGGTCGCCGATAACGACGTTTGCGCCGATCACCGCGTCTTCGGCGACCTGTGCACTGGGGCTGATCACCGCGGAGGGATCCCTCCCCGGTTGCCGGGGCTCGGGGTACAGGAGCTGCGCGGCCCTGGCGAAAACGAGATGCGGATCTTCGGCGATCAACACATTCCCGGGCGCGGCATCCGCATCCGCGGGGGAGACGATGACGACACCGGCGCGGGTGTCGGCCAGGTGCCGCCGGTAGCGCTTGTCCACGAGGAAGGTCAGCGCATCCGGACCGGCTTCACTCAATGCGGCAACGCACCGGACGGTGTGCCCGGGGTCCCCGACCAGCTCGACTCCCAGCGCCTGTGCCAGTTCACCCAACGCTTTCATGGTCCCCAATTCCCCCGCTCACCGGACGCGGCGCCCGCCCCAATAGTACAGGGGCCGACCCGCACACGTCCGGCCACGTGCATGGATCGGCCCCGAGGGGACAGCCCGCGGCTGTCAATCGTTCTCGTATTCCCGCTGCAGTTGCTCCAGGACGCGATCGGTGACATCCACCCGGTCGCTGGCGTAGATGACACCCTCACTGACGATCAGATCGAACTCCTCGGCCTCCGCCAGCTCGCTGATGGTGTCCACGATGCGGCGCTGCAACCGACCCAGCTCCTCGTTGCGCCGCATGTTGAAGTCCTCGCGGAACTCCTCCTCGGCCCGCCGCAGCTCCCGCTGCCGCGCCACGAGATCACGCTGCAGGCGCTGTTGTTCGTCCTCGCTCATGGCCGCGGCATCGCGGTTCAGGCGGGTTTCCAGTTCGCGAAGCGCGTCACGCTCATCGGAGATGGCACGGTCCCTGGGGCCGAACTCCTCCTCCAGGCTCGCGCGCGCCGCATCTGCCTGCGGGGCCTCCGAGGTGACACGCCCGGCGTTGACAAAACCGATCTTGCTCTCGGCAGAAACCCCTACCGGCACCGCCAGCGCAACCAGCAGGACAACAACGAAAAACAGTCTGTTCATCTGCGCTCTCAAACCCGTACCAGTGCCACCGGGGTGTTAGTCTCGCCCCCCGAGCAACAGCCGCCAAGTCCGGCCTGTTGCGGACATGCCCGGCCCGGCCTGCTAGAAGAACTGGCCGAGCGAGAACTGGAACCGGTCCAGGTCGTCTCCAGGCTCGTCATTAAACGGCTCGGCCAGGCTCATTGTCAATGCGCCCAGGGGTGACATCCAGGTGAACGCCACGCCCGCCGAATACCGCCAGTCGTCGATCCGGATGGAGTCGTCGCGCCGGGTGTCGTAGACCTGACCACCGTCCACGAACGTCGAGAAGCGCACCGCATCACTGTCGATGAACGGCATGGGGAAGAACAGCTCCGCGTTGGCGACCGTGCGCAGGTTGCCCCCGGTGGGGCGGCCATCCGGGCCCTGGCGCCCGAGGGAACTGGCCCGGTAGCCACGCACCGACTGGATACCGCCGACGAAGAAATTCTCGAAGAACGGCAGCCGGCTGGTGTCGCCATAGCCTTCACCGAAGCCGACGCGGCCCTGCAGCGACAGCGACCAGTCCTCGGCCAGCGGGAAGTAACGCTGCTGGCTGTAGCGCGCCTTGTAGTACTCCAGGTCGCTCTCCGGCAAAGCGACCTCAACGCCCAGGGACTGACGTGCCCCGCTGGTGGGGAATACACGCCGATCAAAGGTGTTCCTCGTCCAGCTGATCTCGGTCTTGTAATTGATGTACCGGTCACCGAACTCGTCCACGAAGTCCCGCTGGTCATCCGTGGCCTGGGAGCCGAGATTCAGGCGCAGATCCTCGTAGCCCACGTCGATGCGGACTTCGTCCTCCTCGTTAAGGGGAATGCCGAAGCCGATATCAAGGTTGCCCGCACGCACGCCGTAATCCGACAGCCGCGCACGGCGTGCATCGGTTTCACGGAGGCTGGCATTGAAGTAGCGCGTCACACCGTCGACGTTGTAATAACGATCCGTGTACGTGAGGCGATACAGGGAGCTGACTCGGCTGTTGTTCAGGGCGAGCATCATGCGGTCGCCGGTGCCGAGCAGATTATCCTGGGCCACCGAGAAGTTGAGTAGCACCCCCTGACCACTGCCGTAACCCACCCCGGCCTGCAGGCTACCGGAAAGGCCCTCCGTCACATCGACGTTGACGTCCACCTGGTCCTGGGTACCGGGAACCTGCGGCGTGTCGATGTTCACCTGCTGGAAGAAGCCCAGCTGGTTGAGGCGGCGCTGGGAGATATCCAGTTTCTCGGAAGAGAGCCAGCCGCCCTCCATCTGGCGCATCTCTCGGCGGATGACTTCATCATCGGTGCGGAAGTTGCCACTGACGTTCAGGCGCCGGACGTAGGCGCGGTTGCCGCCGTCCACGTAGTAAGTGAGGTCGACGGTCCGTTCGTCCTGGTCGATGTCCGGGACGGCGTTCACGTTGGCGAACGCATACCCGTCGACGCCAAGACGTGCGCGGATGTTGCTGGCGCCGGTGGTGATCCGTTCCTGGGAGAACAGATCCCCCTCTTCCACGCCCAGCAGTTCCTTGAGTTCCTCGGGATCCACCTTGGTATCGCCGACAATCTCCACGTTGCCGAGGTGATACTTCTCGCCCTCGTCCATATTGACCGTGATGTAGATGCCGCTGCGGTCCGGCGTCAGCGAAACCTGGCTGGAGGTGAGGCTGAAGTCGGCATAACCCCGGTTCATGTAGTGGGAGCGCAGGTTCTCCAGGTCTCCCCCGAAGGCTTCTCGGGAGTACCGATCACGGCGCGAGAACGGTGCGTACCAGCGCCGCGGCCCCAGGTTGAACACACCGGCCAGCTCGCGGTCGCTGAAGGCTTCGTTGCCGACGAAATTGACGTCGCGAATGCGGGCGGTGCGCCCTTCATCAATGTCGATGCGAATGGCCACGCGGTTGCGCGGCAACGGGGAGACGGTGGTCTCCACCTCCACGTCGTAACGGCCCTGGCCGTGGTACTGCCGCCGCAACTCGCGCTCGATGCCTTCCAGCAGCGCGCGGTTGAACGTCTCGCCTTCGGCAAGGCCGGAATCCCGCATGGCCTGCTTCAGGGCGTCCGTGGGGATTGCGCTGTTGCCGCTGATCTCGATCTCGGCGACGGACGGCCGCTCCACCACGTTCACCACCAGCACGTCGCCGTCGCGCTCCAGCTCCACGTCCTGGAAGAAGCCGGTGTCGTAGAGCGCGCGCACGCTCTCGGCCGCCAGCTGGCGGTCCACGGTGTCATTGGTGGCGATCGGCAGGTAGTTGAAGACGGTGCCGGGGGCAATCCGCCGCAGCCCCTCCACGCGAATGTCTTCCACGGTAAACGCCTCGAATGCCTGCACCGGGGAAACCACGGCGACGCACAAGGCAAGAGCAACCACGAGTCTGCGCATAAGAGAATCTTTTTCAGTGTTGTCGGATCAAGAGCCGGTCAACCCAGAAGCCGGGCAATGTCGTTATAGA
>SLMR01000335.1 GCA_007133445.1 Aquisalimonas sp.
AGGACCGAGGCACCATGAACCGAATGCACCGATTACTGCTCACGCTGTTCACGGCGCTGGCCCTGGCCGCTTGCGGTGACGAACACGCCACCACCGAAGACAGCAACGATGCTTCTGCCCAGGCCCAGTCGTCGCCGCCCCCTGACGGTGACGACGAGCACACCATCCGGATCTACCTGAAGGACATGGATGAATTCGGTGAAGTGGCAGGTCTGACCACCCCCCGGGAGGAGTTTCTGGACCTGGCCATCGCCCTGGAGGACGAGGCGGGGGAGCGTCTGACCTCGGCCGAACTGGAGGTCAGCTCCCTGGTGGGCAACGAGCTCAGTGAAACCCGGGTGGAGACCGACGCCGACGGTCTGGCTGAGCTGCGATTCCGACCGATTCTTCCTGGCGAGGACACTCTGACCATCTCTGGCGGGGGCATCAGCAAGCAGCTGTCCGTCTACGTGACCGACGAGTCTTTCGGACACCCCATGGAGCACATGGAAGAGCGGGCCACGGAACTCCCGGAGGTGGACGGGACCGTGTCGTGGGACCTGCTCGGCGGCGTGTACAGCCGTGAGGGCAATCACGGCATGCTGGAACCGGTCTTCGACGACGAACTGCGGTCACTTCACGGGCAGGAGGTGAAGGTACAGGGCTTCATGATGCCGCTGGACAACAGCGAGCGACAGCAACATTTCCTGCTCACCCGGACCCCGCCGAGCTGCTTCTACTGCCTGCCGGGCGGTCCGGAGAGCGTCATCGAAGTGAAAGCCGACCGGCCCATGCCGTTCGATTTCGACCCCATGATTCTCTCCGGGACCATGCAGCTCGTCGAGAATAGCGACATGGGTCTGTTCTACCGACTCGAACACGCGCGCGAGGCCAGCGACTAAGCGCGGTCAAACCAGGGCGTCGGCGAGCCTGGACCCGCTGAGCCAGGCGTCCTCCACGCGGGATCCACGGCACCAGTCGCCGCAGACGCCGATACCGGCTTCCGGCGCCAGCAGGTAGCCATCGGTGAGCGGCCCGGTGCACTGGCTGTAGCGCCAGCGGTGACACCGCAGCACCTCCGGCTGCGTCGTCATGCCGGTCACCACCCTAAACGCGGCGGCCAGTTCCTCTGCCACCTCATGCGGATCCGCCTCCAGGCGGCGCTGCGAATAATCCGCCCCTGCATGCACCGTCCAGATACCGGTATCCGGTGCTCGCCCCGGCTTGCTGCCGTCCCGGGCGACCCAGCGCAGGCTCGCGTCCTCGACGAACGCCGCATCAAAAGGCAACGCGTCCCCGTTGACCCGCATGACCGCCGACCAGCACGGCCGCATGACCACCGCGGCGGCGCGCTCGTGAAAGACCGGTGTCAGAGCCTCGAGCAGTGGCGCCGCCTGCGGCGCGGGCACGGCGATGACGACGGCGTGAAACGCTCCGGCCTGCTGGTCATCGTCGGTGTGCAACCACCATTGCCCGGCCCGTCCGGAGATGCCGGTCACGCGTGTGCCGGTGAGCATGTCCAGCCCCTGGGCGAGGTTGCGGGTAATGGCGCTCATGCGTGGACCGCCCACCCAGCGTTCACGGTCGTCGTCGACGGCGGCTACACCCTCGGGCCCCAGACGCACCAGCTGCCCCGACCACCGGGCCGCAACGCCCTCCCGCTGCCATTCCTCCACGGCCGCCACGAACGCCGGATCGCGGGCGGTGAAATACTGCGCGCCCAAGTCTCCTTGCCAGTCATCGCCGCGTGCGGTCGCCATGCGCCCTCCCGGGCCGCGGGACTTCTCGAGTACCACGACCTGCGCGCCAGCCTCGTGCAGCTGTCGCGCACAGGCCAGCCCCGCCAGCCCGGCACCGATCACCGCCACGTGCGTGCGTTCCCTTTCAGTCATTTCCCCTGCCCCACCGAGCACATTCACTTGCAGACCTTGGGTGCGCGCAACACCGATCAGCCAGCGCGCCGATGTCAGCTTCCGTCGCCATCAGCGCCAAGCTCGGCCAGGCCCCGCTCCAGGTGCACAGGAGCCCCGTGCGGCGTCGTCTGATAGGCCGCGACCCAGGCGTGCCGGAGCAGCTCGATCTCGTCCGGGGTGGACTGTCCGCGCTCGGTGAGCAGACGCTCCAGCGCCATGAGCCAGTCCAGGTAGTACTGCTCGGGCTCATCGGCCACACCCGCCGCAGCCGACCGACGCCGTTCCGCGCCCAGGGCCTGCGACCATTCTGCCCAGGTGAACACGCCCTGCTCGTTCAGGTGCACGGCAAGCGCAAACGCTTGCGCCTGCCAGGGCGCACTGAAAGGGGGTTGCTCGTCAGGCGTCATGGAGATAGCACTCCCAGAGGTCCAGCATCACGGTATCGCCGGCGGCAGCCTCGCTGCCCCACAGATCCCGGGCATCGAACGCGACCGTATAGAGGTGATCCGGCTGCTCGCCCTGGAAGTGGGCATTAGTGTCGGGCAGCACGTGGCCGCCGTGGTGCCGGAGCACGGTGCCGGTCTGCCCGCGGGCATAACGCGGCAGACGGGTGTGGCCGCGGGGATGCTCGTTGGCCGTGCGCACGCGGTCACCCACCCGGTAGCGCGCCGGCCGGTCCAGTGCGCGCTCCGTGGGCCCTCCCCGCCGCAGCATGGCACGGGCACCTTCGGCATCCACCGGCGGCGCGAGCTGTTCACCCGCAGGTTCTCCGGTGCGCAGCTCTTCCTCCGTGACGAGACCGGTCTCGAGCATCAGCCGTTCCAGGGCGTCGATCCAGCGCTCGTAGTAGCTGTAGCCGAGGTACTGCGCCGGATGCATGTCCTCCCGGGCACGACGGCTGGCATCGATGTTCCACTTGCCCCATGCCGCCATGACAACGGTCAAGGCCATGGCGCGGTCGTACCAGTCGGGGTGCGCATGCGCGTCCTTCTTGTCCGGCACGGCCCCGAAGCCGTGCATGCCGCCGAGATCGTGGGCACCATTCATGGAGCACCTCCCGCCTGCTTCGGTGACAGGGCCAGACCTGCACCGACCATGGCATCCCGCGTGACGAGATCGGCCAGCGCTTCCTGATCCCAGTTCTCGGTACCCGCGGGGCGCTGCGGGATCACCAGATAGCGCACCTCCGAGGTGCTGTCCCAGAGTTTCACCTGGACATCGTCGCCGAGATGGACGCCGAACTCCTCCAGAACCGCCCGGGGCTCTCGCACCGCCCGGGCCCGATAGGCCTCGGACTTGTACCAGCCCGGGGGCACGCCGAGCACCGTCCACGGGTAACAGGAACACAGCGTACATACCACGAGATTGTGAACGGATGGCGTGTTCTCCACCGCCACCATGTGTTCCCCCTGGCGTCCCTCGTAGCCCATGTCCCTGATTGCCGCCGTGGCATCATCCAGCAGCCACTGCCGGTAATCCGGGTCCGTCCAGGCACGTGCCACGACCCGCGCGCCATTGCGCGGCCCGACCCGGTTGGCGTAGGTGTCGATGATCTCTTGCAGTGCCCCCGGGTCCACCAGGCCCTTGCGGACCAGCAACGACTCCAGCGCCTGCACCCGC
>SLMR01000105.1 GCA_007133445.1 Aquisalimonas sp.
AGGGACTTCCCACCCTCTTTATCCGCCTCACCGGCTGCCCGCTGCGCTGCCACTACTGCGATACGGCCTACGCTTTCCACGGTGGCGACACCCGCTCACTGCCGGAGATCATGGCGGCGGTACAGCAGTACGGCAGCCGGCACGTGACGGTCACCGGTGGTGAACCACTGGCCCAGCGCAAGGGCTGCCTGGCGCTGCTGCAGGCGCTGGTGGATGCCGGGCACGAGGTCTCCCTGGAGACCTCCGGGGCCATGGACATCGACGGCATCGACCCCGCCGTCAGCCGCGTGGTGGACATCAAGACGCCCGCCTCCGGCGAACAGGCCCGCAATCGCTGGGAAAACATCGAGCTGCTCACCCCCAACGACCAGGTCAAGTTCGTCATCTGCGACCGCAACGACTACGACTGGGCCTGCCAGGTGCTGCGCGAACACCAGCTGCCGGAGCGCTGCGAGGTGCTGTTCTCACCCAGCTTCGGCCAGATCTCCGGGCGCGAACTGGCGGACTGGATGGTCGCCGACGCCCTGCCCGTGCGTTTCCAGCTGCAACTGCACAAACTTCTGTGGGGCGATGAGCCGGGACGCTGAGCACGCCGACGGCAGCGGACGGAACGCGGTCGTGCTCCTGTCCGGCGGCCTCGACTCTGCCACCGTGCTTGCCATGGCGCAGGCACGGGGCTTCCGCTGCCACGCGATCAGCTTCGACTACGGCCAGCGCCACCGCTCCGAACTTGATGCCTGCCGGCGGGTCGCCGCCTCCCAGGGTGCCGTGGACCACCGCACCGTGACCCTGGACCTGGCCGCCATCGGCGGCTCCGCGCTGACCGACCCCGGCATCGACGTCCCGGAGACGCCCACCGAGGGCATCCCGGTCACCTACGTGCCGGCACGCAACACGGTGTTCCTGTCCCTGGCGCTCGGCTATGCCGAAGTCATCGGCGCCTTCGATCTGTTCATCGGCGTCAACGCCGTGGACTACTCCGGCTATCCGGACTGCCGCCCGGAGTTCATCCGCGCGTTCGAGCGCACGGCCAACCTGGCCACCAAGGCGGGCACCGAGTCCGGCGAGCGGTTCCGCATCCACGCGCCACTGAGCGAGCTGAGCAAAGGCGAAATCATCCGGCGCGGCACGGCCCAGGGCGTGGACTACGCGCAGACCGTGTCCTGCTACCAGGCGGATGCGGACGGCCGGGCCTGCGGCCGCTGTGACTCCTGTCGCCTGCGCGCCGCGGGCTTCGCCGACGCCGGAGTGCCCGATCCCACCCGCTACCAGGCGGGCGCAGGCGCCGACGTTTGACAGGTGAGGCTGTTCGGGTATGATTCGCGGCGGTCGGGTCGTTAGCTCAGTTGGTAGAGCATCGGACTTTTAATCCGCTGGTCGCAGGTTCGAATCCTGCACGACCCACCATATTCAATGTTCGCTCGCGCTTGCGGGCTGTCATGCTCGCCTGCCGGAGTTCACTGAAGGAAAGCGCTTGGCTCGGGCCGCCACCTCGGCTGCACTCATCGGGCGTGCCAGCAAGAATCCCTGAACCGCGTCACACGAGAGTTCACGGAGCTTCTCCAGCTGCCCCGGCGTCTCCACACCTTCTGCAATAACCTCGAGGTCATAGGACGACGCAAAGTGCAGAATCCCCTGCAGCATGCGGGTGTCCGATGCCTCGGAATCCATTTCTGCGATGAAGGCGCGGTCAATCTTCACCGCGTTCACCGGGAAGTCCTTCAAATGCGTGAGCGCAGAAAAGCCGGTTCCAAAGTCATCCAGAGCGAGAGACACCCCAAGCCCCTTGAGGTCATTGAGAACGGGTATGACGTTCCGCATGCCTGCGAGGTTGGACGTTTCGACCACCTCGATCTCCAGGCACCCGGGCGGCACGGCATGAAACGCCAACGCCTCCCGCACGACTTCCACCACCGAGACGTCACTCAGCTGTCCGGCATTCAGGTTGATGCTCACCTTCGGTATTGGCACCCGGGTTGCCCGCCAGATCTGTAACTGGCGGCACACCTCCCGGACGGTCCACTCCCCGATCTCCCTGAGCAAGCCGAGTTCCTCCAGCGCAGGGACAAACTCGGCTGGCGAGATCAGAGCACCGGCATGATGCCGCCAACGAAGCAGCGCTTCCACGCCGCGCACCTCTCCACCCATCGGACTCACCTGAAGCTGATACTCAAGGTAAAAATCCCGGCGCTCCCACGCCCGCCGCAGATCATTCCTGAGCACGAAGCGATCAGCGGCGTTGCGTACCATGGAGTTGTTGTAGAAGCGGTAGAAAACGCCTTCCTCCTTGGCCGCATGCATTGCGATGTCCGCTTTCTTCAGAACGGTATGGGAATCCTCCAGAGAACAGTAGCCCAGGGCAGCGCCGACATTGGCGGACAGGCGAACCGATGCATCATCGACCTCGAAGGGCGCCTCGAACAGCAGGGACAGCTTGTCGAGGACGGCCATCACCCCCGATTCCGTCCGCACCCACGGCAGGAGAATGGCAAACTCGTCACCCCCCATTCTGGCGACCAGATCTGTCGGGCGCAGGCCAACCTCCAGTCGCCCTGCAAACTCGATCAACAGGCGGTCACCGGCAGGGTGGCCAAACGTGTCGTTCACGCCCTTGAAGCCCTCCAGATCAAGAAAGAGCAACACCACGGCGGGGGCCCCATCGTTGCGATCATCCAGGTGGGTCTGCAGAGCTTCCAGCAGGCGAAGCCGATTGGGCAGTCGCGTCAGCGGATCGGTATAGGCCAGATCCTGAAGGCGGCTCTCGAGATCGATCCACTCGGAGATGTCGCGCCCCGTTGCGACATAGTGCGTGATGCTGTCTCCATCGCCCCGAATCGGCGTGATCGTCTTGGATTCATGGTACAGGGCTCCGCTTTTCCGACGGTTCGTGAAGACGGCCTTGAAGGGATGCCCCTGCGTCAGAGTGCCCCACAGCTCCTCGTAGAAGTCGGCTGTATGACGACCGGATTTAACGATATTCGGCCGTTGGCCGATGGCCTCTTCCCGGCCATAGCCGGTGATGAGTTCGAAACTCTCGTTCACGTACTGGATGACCCCGGAGGTGTCGGTGATCATGACCGCGTCGGCCGTCTGCTCCAGTGCCGCCGAAAGCACCCGATGGGTGTCGTCACTACCCGGTAATTGCAACATCAGTACTGACTCCGCCGTTTCAGTGCTTCCGCGTCAACGCGCGGCGGACTGGCGGGGGGTCGGCTCAGTATTCGTTCAGGGGACGTCGAGGCGGGGAATGGGCCTCTTTGAGAACACATCGTACTTATTGTGGTCGGTCAGAACCTTGTTACGCGCTCCTCGTCGAGCCGTCACACCTGGGGATGTCGCCCCGATCAAGAGGCATCATCGGCCCCATACCGTGCGAGGACGTCACTAGCGTCAATCAGCACGCGCGCGATGTCCACAACGCGCTCGTTCTGGCTGCGGGCACGTCGGCGCAACGACTCGAAGGCCTCGTCTCTTGTCAGTGCATGGTGGGCCATCAACAG
>SLMR01000419.1 GCA_007133445.1 Aquisalimonas sp.
GCGGCGCGTGCGCCTTGGCAATGATCTGCGTTCTGCCCTCAAGGGCGGAGAGCTGCATCTGGAGTATCAGCCCTGGGTGGATCTTGCCAGCGGTGAGGCGCTCGGCTACGAGGCCCTGGCCCGCTGGACGCATCCCACGGAAGGGGCGATCTCCCCGGGCGTGTTCATTCCGGTGGCGGAGCGCACGGGCCTTGTCCTGCAGCTCGGCGCGTGGGCCGTGCGAGAGGCATGTGCCAATGCCCGCCAATGGCTGGAGGCTGGCGTCGAGTTTCGGCGGGTGTCGGTCAACGTCGCCGCCCAGCAGATCGCCCACGAGACCTTCTTCGAACTACTGGCAAGCACGCTTGAGGACACCGGTCTCGACGGCGATCGCCTGGAGCTGGAAATCACGGAATCGTCGTTGATGGGGGGTGATCCCCTGACCGTGGAGCAGTTGCGAAAGATCCGGGATTTGGGGGTTACCCTGGCCATTGATGACTTCGGCACGGGGTACTCCTCGTTGCGGTATCTCAAGGATCTGCCAGTGGACAAGCTCAAGATCGACCAGGGATTCGTGCGCTCCATGCTCACCGACGTCCGCGATCAGGCCATCATCCGCGCAGTCACCGACATGGGATTACGGCTCGGATACACCGTGGTCGCAGAGGGCGTCGAGAGTACCGCCCAGCGTGATGCACTGCTGGCCGTGGGCTGCCGGTTCGGACAGGGTTTCCTGTTCGGCGCCCCCGACCGCCACGAAAACGTGTTCTGTCCGACACCTTCGGCGGCCTACCGTCACTGAGCGCCAACATCCCGGCGCCGCTCCCACTCCGAAACAACACAGCCAAACCACCGTGGGAGCCGCGCAAGCCGCGACCCCGCACCTCACCCCCGACGGATACCGATCGGCTGCCCGATCTCCGTTGCCATCGACAACTCCCGGTCCACCACCGCCACCCCTGGCCGCCTCGGCCTCGATACACGCATCGGCAATGGTGAAGGCTCGCAGCGCGTGCAACCGTATCACGGCGCCATCGTGGCGGCGTGGCCCGCCCTCTATCGTGTGGATCCGGACGGCTGGGCTGTGCTGGACACGGAGGACGATGTCGGCGACTTCGTCATCGCGACCGCAGGCAGGGTGCTCTGGGCAGCCAACGACGAGGTCATCAGCCTGGATGCCAACGGTGGGGACCGTAAGGTCCTGGATTCTTCCGACTCGCTGTACGGACAGGAGGTCAGTACCACGGTGCGAGGCAGTCGCGATGGCTGGATCTTCTTCAACCGGGACAAGGGCATGACAGGGGAGACCCATGTTGCCGTCGCGGTCAAGGCCGACGGTTCCGACAAGATTGAGCTCTACGACTCGCAATGGGTGGGAGCAACGACCAGTGGTCGTGGCTACGCCGGGAACCAGGTGGATGCCCTGGAACTCGGCGAGGTATTCATGCAGCACGAGGCAGGCGAGGGCATGCGTCTGGCCGCCGTCAGTGCCGCGAAACCGGGGTAGGGCAAGGTCATCCTGGGTGATCTACCGTCCGGAGCGCACGAGGCAACCATGTTCGGTCTTGCGCCGGTGCCGCATCGCCTCCTGCAGACCGCCTTCGGGGAGTCGCCCATCTCCTATGAAGTCATCGACGTGAATACCCGGGAAGAGGACTCCCTGGTCACAGTCAGCAGTCAACCGTCGGAGCAGCAGCATGTGTTGCGGCCGGTGGAGGGGTTCTGAGTTCGTTTGAATCCATGGAGGAAACCAGTGGAGGGGTGCCCCCCCTCCCCTGGTTTCCTTGTGAAGGAATCAGACTCAAGAGACTCCGTCGTGACGTCCCGATTTCAGTCCTCGGTAATGAGCATGAGAGCGGGAAGCTGCTCTTCTGCGCAGTTCTCGCCTTCACGCAGACAGACACCGGAGAAATACTCACCCTCCTGGATCAGGATGTCTGGCACGGCCGACGTGGACGCAATCATCTGCACCCGGGAGCGGCTCTCGTCGAGGGTGGTCTGGACGAAGGAAGTGACGATGGCGACGTGCCATGGTTCATCGGGATGACCGCTGATTGACGCCTCGCCTGCGCCGTCAACCCAGATGTCGCCAGTGTCGGGCGGACCGCTCCATTCCACCTGCTCTACCCCGTCGAAGTAGAACTCGCCGTGTCCGCCGTCCTTGCCCCGGGAAGCAACATAAAGGCGCAGAACGCCGGCGGAGACGTCATCAGGCGTCAGGCCGAGGGCCGCGATGTCGCCCGGATCGAGACTCAGGGTGATCTGGTAGGCGGTGTCGGAGCCCCCGTTGCCGGAGACGCCGCCGATCCTCCCGATTTCCACCTCTTTCGGGGCCAGGTACGTGGGGCCTGTCTGAGCGGCAATTTCATAGTGCTCGTCCTGGTCGGGCGCGAGGGTTCGCTCCGATCGAGTGTCGTCGGCCATGTCGATGGAGGCGAGCAATTCATACAGCTCTGGCCGGATCTGGATGCCCTTGGAATCAAGATTGGCCGAAGCGAACTCGGGGATGTATGAGTACGCGTCACAACCGGGAAGCGCGACTGCCAGATCATCCTCCAGGGTGTCGGAGAACAGGCGAACCGCGACATCCTCAATGCCACCACCATTGCAGGAGTCGCCGGCATACCAGCTCTCCGCGAGTAATGTGGCGACCGCGCCCAGCTCTGGGTGGTAGGCCAGATCGTCGGTTGCGCCAGGGGTAACCAGTGTGTTCTGGAATCGTCGCGCGAATCGGAACGTGCGCCCCGTTCCTTGTTGTTCCGCGTCCCAGACCATGTGTAACAAACCGCCGCGGCTGGCATCCGGATCGTTGGGGTCGCTGATGTCAGAAGGCTCGTCTGCCATGGCGCCATTGATGACGAAGGTCTGACCGTTCCAGTCCACTTCGATATTCTCGAACTCCAACAGCCGAGTTGGTTTCCCCGCAGGAGTCGGCCAGAGGGCTTCCGGATCGTCATCCCAGGTCACCTCGCCGTTGAGAACGATCTCGCGCTCATCCAGCGCTGTGACAACCACGCAACTGTCGGTAAAGGTGACGGTGTTGTCGTCAATGCTCGTACTGCCTGGACTCTGGCACGCCTCGAACCCGAGAAGCTGGTGATACGTGTCGTCGTAGATGTCCTCGTCGCCGCCACCGGCGTCCAGAACCTCCTCGTCCATGTAGTGGAGCGCACTGGCCAGTGCCGTACCGAGGATGCTGGCATCCAGAGCCATGCGCTGAGGTTGTTGGCTGGGGCCACCGTCGTACGCTGCGTCGATGGTTGCCCATTCCGTCTCGTCGTTGTAGGAGGTCGCGTAATCCAGCATGAGTGCGCGTGCGAACACGGCCGTGTCTTCGGGGGCAGTGCCGGGCTCGGGCGTGCCACCGTTGCCAGGTGAACCCCCGTTGCTCCCGTCCCCGTTGCTGCTGCCGTTGCCCCCGGAGCTGGAATCTCCTCCAAGACATCCTGTGACAGTAGCGCTTCCGAGAAGCAGTGCGAGAATCAGGTAAGGTTGGTTTTTCATGTTGTTCTCCTGAA
>SLMR01000115.1 GCA_007133445.1 Aquisalimonas sp.
GACCAGTCAGCAGTTGCGCCTCGCGCCGGACGCTGAGGTGGAGGAGAGCAGCATCGGCGAGGGGCACGAGGTTGCGGTGCGTGTGGTGGACGAGCGCGAGGACAAGCGCCTCGGGGAGCTTGAAAATCGCGACGGCAGCTCCGGAGAGCTGACCAGCGCCACCGAGCCCCGCTACATCCTCCTCGGCGCGCTGGAGAAGGCACTGGAGGCCAACGGGTTCACCATCGCCGAGTGGGACAGGGAGGCGGAGCGGCGCCTGGAGGTCAAGATTGTCGAACTGGAGCACCGGGTGTCCGATGGCGTGCCGCGGGATGTCAGTACGCGCATCGAGTTGCGGTCCGAGGCGGTGCGGGGCGACAGCCGGCTCACCGGCACGGCTACCGCAAGGGATCGCGACCGGATTTCCTATCGGCCGAGCGCGGAAGACAACGCCGCCTATCTGGATCGCGTCATCGGCCGCGCCCTGGGGCGGGTCGTGAACGTGGATCTGCTGGACTTCCTGGCCTCCGAGTCCTGAGCCGGCGAACGCCCGGGACAGGATGCTGTCAGGGAACCGCGGCGCCGCATCGGCGTCAAAGCGGCAGGGCTGACCGGCCGGTCAGTCTCGAGCAGACATGGGAGCACGGAATGGTCACTCGATTGATGGCGGCAGCACTACTGGGTGTCGGCCTGGCCCTGCCGGGGCCGACCGTGGCGGAGTCTAGCGAGAGCGAGCGCGCGGCGCCGTCGATCCCCGAGTTCAGTGCGGTCTACGAGCTTCGGCGTAACAATCTGCGGGCCGCGGAACTCACCCGCACCCTGAAATGCGAGGACGATGGCCAGTGCCGGTTCAGTTCCGAGGGACGCACCGTCGGCGTGGCGGATCTGGTGCTACGGGGGCGCATTCAGGAGTTCACACGCTTCCGGCTTGATGCCGATGGCATTCACCCCCGGGACTACGCCTACCGGCAGCGGGCCCGTGGCGATAACGACGAGACCGTGCGCCTGTTCTTCAACCCGAATTCCGGCCGGGTCAGCAGCCGTGGCGACAAGGAGTGGCAGGACCAGGTGGACGGGGAGGTCATGGACGAACTGCTTTCGCAGCTGCGCCTGGCGCTGGCGGTCCGCGACGGTGAGACGGAGATGGAGTTCTCTGTCATCGAAGGCGACGGCGAGCGCGAAACTTACCGCTTCGAGGTCCAGGGCACCGAGCGCATCGAGACCGATGCCGGGCGGTTCGACACCGTGAAAGTGGCCCGGGTCGATGGCTCCGAGCGGCGTGCCACCACCATGTGGTTTGCACCGGAGCTGGAGTACGTCCCCGTGCGGGTCCGCCAGGAGCACCTCCGGCGCGAGGAGGCGTACACCGCTACGCTCAAGGAGCTCAAGTCCGAGCCCAGGCTGCGGACGTTCGAGTAGCAGGACACTACGCGTCGTTAGTCTTCCGTGTCCTCGGCGTCGCCGACGAACTGGATGCGCCAGATGCGTTCGCTGCGCGAATCCCCCAGGTACAGGCTGCCCTTCGGCCCCTGGGCCAGGGAGAGCATGGCGCGGCCGCGTGCTGCCGGGCCGGGAGGGAAGCCTTCGGCGAAGACCTGGCGTTCGCCGGTGAATCGGCCATCCTCGTCCAGGGCCAGAGCCGTCACCCTGGGCGGTGAATCAGCAGAGCCGGCAAACGCGGCGAAGGCCGTCTGGCGATAACGCTCGGGGAACTGGTGGCCACCATAGAACAGCATGTCCGTGGGTGACTGTGCCCCCGGGAATACGACTTCCGGTGGATTGAACAGTTCGCAGCCACTGGGCGACCCCCCTTGGTGGTCGGGTTCCAGGGCATCGACCCGGCGATTCTGGTCGATGTCGAAGTAGCAGTAGGGCCAGCCGAAATCGCTGGCGGGGCCGATGCGTACCAGCTCGTCGGCAACCCGGGGCAGGCGGGTGTCCGTGGGCCTCGGGGCGTCAGCGTCCGCCGTGAACGGACCCGGGGCGCTGCCCAGCGCGTAGAGCTGGCCCTCGCGGGGATTCCAGCCCATGGCCGTGGCATTGCGCAGCCCCGTGGCGTACTGCTCGGCATCGTCCTGGCTCTGTCCCGCGGTCTCCCGCTCGAATCGCCAGATGCCCGCGGCGCGCTGGCGCTCCGGGCACCGGCCAGCCCCTGCGGGCGGGTCGTCGCCTTCGCCGTTGCAGGCGTCGGCATCGGTGGCAACGCTGACGAAGACCGAGTCTTCGTGCACCACCAGGGCGCGGGCAGCGTCCGTTTCCGGAAAGCCGTGGGCGATGACCTGCGGACTGTCGCCGGGGCCCAGCCTGCGGTCATGCAACTGGGAGCTCAGGACCCGCACCGGCTCGGCCACGAACAGGCGGTCACCTGCCACCGCAAGCCCGATGCCGCCGCGCTCGCCGAAGCGCACCTGCTCATCGAAGCGGCCGTCACCATCGGTATCCCGTAGCCCCGCGATGGCGCCGGGCTCATCGAGCGTGTTCTGGATGGCAACGTACAGGTCGCCGTCGTCGGTGACGTCCATGTGCCCGATGGGCCCCATGCCCTCCGCCACCAGCTGGGCGCAGAATCCCTCCGGGAGCTCCGGCATCGCCGCATCCGGGTCGCAGGCGTCCTCATCGTCCGCCGCCAGCGGAGCCGTGTGCCAGAGCCCCAGCAGCAGAATCCCGGCAACGAGTTGGCGGGTCGTCATGCGCGTCCTCCTGGCGCTTGTGTCCTTCCGGTTCATGGCGTGAAGCGATGCAGCTCCACTTCCCGTCCGCCGCGTCGTTCGGCGATGCTCAGGGTGCCGGCGGCTTCCCCCATGAGCAGCCCGAACACCGCCCCGGTGTCCAGGCAGATGTGCGAGCGCCGGCGCCGCACCTCCGGTCGCGGGGTGTGCCCGCAGTACGTTGGGGACAACCCCGGATGCTCTGTCGGTGTCTGGCTGTTCCCGCCGAGCATCAGCTCGCGCCTCCAGAGCAGCACTGACGGGTCGGGTATGGCACCGGCGTCGATCTCTGCATCCGTCACCGGGCCCGACGCTCCGGCGGGGAGTTCCGCATGGATCACATGGTAGCGCTCGCCGTCACCGTCCACGGTGATCATGTGTGGCAGCGCCGCGGCGGCGCGGGCGTTGGCCGCCAGCCGTGAATCCGTCTCGAGTTGCCCGGGCTCCGGGAGCCAGTCGCCACCATTCTCCAGGTGCAGTGCGGCGATGCTGTCATCGCCCGCCAGCCTGCGGCACATCATGTCCTCGTGGTTGCCCATCACCGCGTGAAACCAGGGCTTATCCAGCAGGGCCAGGCAGCCGGGGGAATCCGGGCCACGGTCCACCAGATCACCCACGCACAGGACCCGGTCCGCCGCCGGGTCGAAATCCAGCGTCCTCAGCGCACGATCCAGCGCCGCGCGGCAGCCGTGCAGGTCGCCCACGATCAGGTCCCGACCGCGCCCGTTGGCCGGGAGGCGGGTGTGGCGCAGCGGCGCTGCCGCGATGTCCGGTGTTCCGTTCATTGCTGTCCCCCATGAGGGCCGACCA
>SLMR01000269.1 GCA_007133445.1 Aquisalimonas sp.
ACATGCGCCCCTGTGTCCCTGGGCTGACTGCTGGAATTCGGGCGCGAGCGCCGCAAGGCCGTGGAAGGCGCAGGCGACGCGTAGGGTGCATTTCAATGCACCGAGGCGGTGACGGGTCGCGGCTTACGCCGCTCCTACGGGAGCCTGGCAGGGATCGCGGTTGGCCGCCGCGTCCGCGTAGGGTGCATCTTGATGCACCGACCAATCAGTGCGCCCAAAAAAAAGCGCCACCGCTCAAACGGTGGCGCACTTGGAGCTAGCTGGTGAGACCCGACGAATTACCAGTCGTCGTCCTCATCTTCCCACTCGTCATCTTCGTCCTCGTCATCCCAGTCGCCCCAGTCATCGTCCTCGTCGTCCCACTCATCATCTTCATCGTCGTCCCACTGGACGGTTTCAGGGGCGTCGCTCACGGAGCTGCTGGTGTCCATGTCGGCCGTGGCCGTGGCCATGCCACCCAGGGTTAGGGCGAGCGCGGCCAGCATGGTCAGCAGAAGATAGCGGAGCTTCATGATGGTATTCATAGGGTTCCTCCTTTCAGTGTAAGTACTGTACCTCTGTGAGGCTCACCCAGCCTGGTGCAGGCTGCGTGCCAACATAAGAGTTATCATGGAAAACAAGGCGTTATGCATGTCCAGGCTTTCCCCGCAATCGCAAATCCCTGTGCGCACGTGTCACATGAGCCCCAACCGCACGCGTCACCGTGCGCTGCTGGCACAACTCGATGATGTACTTGCGATGTATAAGAGTCGTATAATTAAGCCAAGGTTATCGCCGCCACTACTACGGAGTGCATCGCATGCAGAAACTGATCGGGCTGGTGGAACAGGGACGGGTGCCGGACCCCTTGGTACGGGCGGGCATCCGCCGGCTCCTGCGCGAGCGGCTCCAGGAAGAGGGCGGTGATTGTGAGGCGCGGCGCGAGGCCATGGTGCGCCTGCTGGCAAAGATGGACGACAGCCCCGTGGCGCTGGCTACGGATACCGCCAACGAGCAGCACTACGAGTTGCCTGCCGGCTTCTTCGAGACGGTACTCGGGCCACACCTGAAGTACTCCTGCTGTCTGTGGCCCGAGGGTGTTAACAGCCTGGACGCCGCCGAAATCGCCATGCTGGAGCTGACCTGCAGCCGTGCCGGCCTCGCTGACGGGCAGGACGTTCTCGAACTCGGCTGTGGTTGGGGTGCCCTGTCGCTCTGGATGGCCGAGCACTACCCCGGCAGCCGTATTACCGCCGTCTCCAACTCCACCTCGCAACGTGCATTCATCGAAGGCCGGAGGGACGAGCGGGGCCTCGACAACCTCACGGTCGTTACCGCGGACATGAACGACTTCACCACCGGGGCGCAGTTCGACCGGGTGGTGTCGCTGGAGATGTTCGAGCACATGCGCAACTGGCGGGAGCTGCTCCGGCGCGTTCACGGCTGGCTCCGACCTGGCGGGCAGTTGTTCTTCCACGTCTTCTGCCATCGGGATCTTGCCTACGTGTTCCAGACCGAGGGGGAGAACGACTGGATGGGCCGTTATTTCTTTACCGATGGCCTGATGCCCGCTGACAGCCTGCCGCTGTACTTGCAGGACGATCTGCGACTCCGCCGCCACTGGCGGGTGAACGGGCGCCACTACGAGGCCACCTGCAACGCCTGGCTGGAGCGTATGGACGCCTCCCGCGCACGAATAGAAGATGTCTTCGCCGACACTTACGGCGCCGATCAGGTCGCGCTGTGGTGGAATCGCTGGCGGGTGTTCTTCATGGCCTGCGCGGAACTGTTCGGGTATCGCGGCGGCGACGAGTGGTTCGTCTCCCACTACCTGATGGAACGGTCCGCCGGGGAGCCGGCCTGACCATGCGCACTTCCTCATCACGGCGCCGGAGGGTGTTCCCATGCTGAACGCGGGTGCTGCGGTCCTCCTCGGCCTGGCCAGTGCCCTGGGCCTGATGCTCGTGGTCTGGCTGGCCAGTCTGCGGCTGCGCGATGCCAGCCTTGTGGACCGCTTCTGGGGTGCCGGTTTCGTGCTGCTGGCGTGGGCCTACTGGTTCAGCGCTGGCGCGCCGGCTCCGGGGCTGCTCATGGTCATCCCGGTCACCCTTTGGGGGCTGCGTCTGTCGGGATACCTCACCTGGCGCAACTGGGGCCATGGCGAGGACTACCGCTATGCCGAAATGCGCGACAAGCACGGCAGCCGCTTTCCCTGGGTGAGCCTGTGGACGGTGTTCATGCTCCAGGGGGCAATCATGTGGATCGTGGCCATGCCGCTGCTTTACGGCGCACGGGTCACGGAAGGCTCCGAACCCATCTGGCCGCTCACGGTGGCGGGCCTGGCTCTGTGGTTGCTCGGGTTCGCCTGGGAGGCGATCGGTGATGCCCAGCTTGCCCGCTTCAAGGCAAACCCTGCCAATCGTGGCCAGGTCATGGACCGCGGTCTGTGGCGCTACAGCCGCCATCCCAACTACTTCGGCGAGATCGTGCTCTGGTGGGGCTTCTTCCTCATGGCCGCTGCCGCCGGCGGCTGGTGGACCGCTATTAGCGCCGCGCTCATGACTTTCCTGCTGGTGCGGGTCTCCGGCGTGGCCCTGCTGGAGCAGAAACTGCACGAAACGCGCCCTGCCTACCGCGCGTACATCGAGCGCACCAACGCGCTGATTCCGGCGCCGCCTCGGAGGTGATCGGCGGTATATGCGCCCAGGGCATGAAGATAGGTATTTTCATTCTTTTTCTGCCTGAATGCCGGCATGTATGGTTATCGCAGTCACAGGGACCCACCCAGTGAGGAGAACGATGACCAACAGCCGAGCCACAGTCGCACCGCTGCCCGAGGGGGGCGATCTGGATCTTGAGGCCGTCAACGGCGAGCTCGAGCAGGCGACTGCTCAGGAGCGCGTGCAGTGGGGGCTCGAGCAGTTCGGCAACCGCATCGTCCTGTCCTCCAGTTTCGGTGCGCAGGCCGCCGTGTCACTGCACATGGTCACGCAGGCGCGGCCGGACATCCCGGTGATTCTGGTGGACACCGGCTATCTCTTCCCCGAGACCTACCGCTTCGTGGACGACCTCACCGAGCGGCTCGGGCTCAACTTGCACGTCTACCACAGCGAACTCAGCCCCGCCTGGCAGGAAGCGCGCTACGGCAAGCTTTGGGAGCAGGGCGTCGAGGGGATCGACAAGTACAACCGCATGAACAAGGTCGAGCCGATGCAGCGCGCCCTGCGTGAGTTGCGGGCCGAGGGCTGGTTCGCCGGCCTGCGCCGTCAGCAGGCGAGCAGCCGCGAGGATCTGGATGTTGTGGTGGTGCAGAACGGCCGCTACAAGGTCCACCCGATCATCGACTGGACCGACCGCGACATCTACCGCTACCTGGTGAACCACGACCTGCCGTATCACCCCCTGTGGCACCAGGGGTACGTCTCCATTGGCGACGTCCACACCACTCGTCGCCTGGACGACGGCATGACCGAGGAAGAAACCCGCTTCTTCGGCCTCAAGCGCGAGTGCGGAC
>SLMR01000209.1 GCA_007133445.1 Aquisalimonas sp.
GAGATCGATTCCGCGCTCACGTTGTTGTGCGAGCCACCCGAGAATGGTGCGCGACTCGAAGCAGATCTGCGTGACGGCGTAGTCGGCCAGCGTCGCCTTGGTCTCGAACGCGGCCTGCATGCCCTTGCGGGGGATGTTCGCGTGTGGCTCCGGGTAGGCCGGAACGCCGATGCGCGCGGGCCGCGGCCCCGCCTCCGGCAACGTCTGAAGCAGTTCCAGGCCGCCGCGGAACGGGCCGGCGGCCTCGGCGGCGTCGCCACCAACGATGAACACCTCCCGCAGGCCGGCGGCCTCCAGGCGCTGCAGGATCGTCCCCAGCTCCCGGTGGTTGTGCACCAGTCGCGCCGCCACGTGGGGGACGGCATCGTAGCCCTCGGCGGCCAGCGCCTCGGCAGCGTCCAGCGTCGCGGCAATGCCGTGTCTGGGCGAGCAGGTGACGGCAATGGTTGCGCCTGCCGGCAGCTTGCGGGCCTGCTCCATCATCCCGCCAATGGGGATGAGCTCGTACCGTGGCCAGGCCAGTGCCTCGCAGCCCCGGGCCGGGCCCTCCAGTGTCGCTACCGCCGCCTGCTGCATCATCGTCTCTGCTCCGTTCGTCGCACCCCGGTCACTCGCCGGGGCCAGGGCTCAGAATCGAGACTAGCCCCCGGCACCATGGTCGGAAGCCCCAGCGACGACAGTGACTTGCGTGTCCGCGCCAGGCGCGGTGGCGGCGTCGTTGCGGGACAAGCGTGGGTCGTGGCCGTTGTCGCAGGTAAGCAAGCACCGGTCGCGGCAGGGCAGTGGGTCGGCCGGGTCGTTCACTACTGTAGAGCCATGAACCGGCCCTTGGTCGTGGGTCCGGGGTGATGGAGGGAAGCGTCATGGCCATGGTCAGCAATGAATCCGTCGAGCGTGATCCCGGCACCGGGGAGTGGTTTCTGGACGGCACCCCGGTGCTGATGCTCTCCCGCGAGGAGATGGCGCGCCTGCAGGGCGCCGTCGCGGGCAGCGCGGGTGAGGCAGCATGGCAGGCCGCGGCGCGGCGTTCCGCCGCCGAGTGGTGCCGTGAGGAGGCCGCCCGGCACGACGGCGACCCCGCCACCATTGTCGCGCGGTACCTGGACAGCCTCTCCCGCCGGGGCTGGGGCCGCTTCGAGGTGCTCTACTGCCGGCCGGACGACTGCGGTGCGGCGGTGCGCGTGTACAACTCGCCCTTCGTCGCTGCCTCGTCCGGACAGGGACACGCGTGCCGCACATTCCTGGCCTGGCTGGAAGGGGCCATGAACTGGGCATGCAGCGATCCCGACCTGGTGGCCATTGCCGAGGAGCGCTGCTGCACGGCCTGCGGGGACAGTGCGTGCGAGTTCGTGGTGCGTCCCTCCGTGACCAGCGACGACGACTGAGCCCAAGCAGGGAGACCGGCCATGCAGCGCTATTCCGCCTTCAACATCGCCCGTCATGCGGCTACCGGTCATCGTCACTGGGAGCCGGCCTGGCGCCAGGCCGCACCCCGTCGGCGCTATCGCATGCTGATCATCGGCGGCGGCGGGCACGGGCTGGCCACCGCCTACTACCTCGCCCGGGAGCACGGCATCACCGACGTGGCAGTGCTGGAGAAAGGGTGGATCGGCGGAGGCAATACCGGCCGCAACACCACCATCGTCCGCTCCAACTACTTGTGGAGCCCGTCGGCGGCGCTCTACGAGAAGTCCATGAAGCTCTGGGAGGGGCTGTCCGCAGACCTGAACTTCAACGTCATGTTCAGCCAGCGCGGCGTGCTGAACCTGGGGCACACCCTCCAGGACATGCGCGACATCCGCCGGCGGGTGAACGCCAACCGCATGAACGGCATCGACGGCGAAGTGCTGGACCAGGCCGGCGTGAAGGAGCGGGTTCCCTTCATCAACACAAGCCCGGACATCCGTTTCCCGGTGCTCGGTGCCTCCTGGCAGCCCCGCGCCGGCATCGCCCGCCACGATGCCGTGGCCTGGGGCTTCGCGCGTGCCGCGGACAGCCTGGGGGTGGATGTGGTGGAGAACTGCGAGGTCACCGGGATCCGCCGGGAGAACGGCGCCGTGGTCGGCGTGGACACCAGCCGTGGCCCCATCGACGCCGACCGCGTGGGCGTGGTGGTGGCAGGTCATGCCGGCGTGCTCGCCGAGATGGCGGGGTTCCGGCTGCCCATCGAGAGCCACCCGCTGCAGGCGCTGGTCTCGGAGCCCATCAAGCCGGTGCTGGATACCGTGGTCATGTCCAACGCCATCCACGTCTACGTGAGTCAGTCGGACAAGGGCGAGCTGGTGATCGGCGCCGGTATCGACGCCTACAACGGGTACGGACAGCGCGGCAGTTTCCAGACCATCGAGCACTTCCTCGCAGCGCTGGTGGAGCTCTACCCGATCTTCAGCCGTATGCGCCTGTTGCGCCACTGGGGCGGCATCGTCGATACCTGTCCGGACGCCTCGCCCATCATCGGCAGGACGCCGGTGGAGGGGCTGTATTTCAACTGCGGCTGGGGCACCGGCGGCTTCAAGGCCACGCCGGGCTCGGGCTGGGTGTTCGCCCACACCCTGGCCACCGGCGAGCCCCACCCGATCAATGCGCCGTTTGCCCTCAGCCGCTTCGAGACCGGCGCGCTGGTGGATGAGCATGGCGCGGCGGCGGTGGCGCATTAGGCTCGGCCGCCTGAGCGTAGGAGCGGCGTAAGCCGCGACCATCCCGGCGCGATGGCCGGGGCAGAGTCCATTGCCGTCCATGATCGCGGCTTACGCCGCTCCTACATGGCACGGGGCCAGTCGTGTAACTGCGGGAGGAGGACTGACAATGCTGATGATTCCCTGCCCCTGGTGCGGCCCCCGCGACGAGAGCGAGTTCAGCTACGGCGGCGAGGCGCACATCCAGCGGCCCCTGGAGCCGGAGCAGCTCCCGGATCCCGCCTGGGCCGATTACCTGTTCATGCGCACCAATCCCTGCGGCTGGCATCGGGAGCAGTGGGTCCACAGCCACGGCTGCCGGCGCTGGTTCAACGTGGAGCGCAACACCGCCACCTACGAAATCCGCCGCAGCTACCGCATCGGCGAGGCACCCGCGACCGGGGAGGATGCCGCATGAACCAGCCCCGCCGTCTTGACCAGGGCGGCCTGATTGATCGGGACCAGCCCCTGGCGTTCGAGTTCGACGGCCGCAGCCTGCAGGGCTACGCCGGGGACACCCTGGCCTCGGCACTGCTGGCCAACAACGTCGGCGTGGTCAATCGCAGCATCAAGCTCCACCGCCCCCGGGGCATTGTCGGCCACGGGCCGGAGGAGCCCAATGCGCTGCTGCAGATCGACAGCGGCGCGGCGACACTGCCGGACCGGCGCGCCACCCAGACGGAGCTCTACGAGGGCCTCCAGGCGCGTCCCGTGGTGGGCCGCCCGGACCGTGATCCGGCCGCGGCGCTCGGCACCCTGGCGCCGTTCATGCCGGCAGGCTTCTACTACAAGACCTTCATCAAGCCCC
>SLMR01000008.1 GCA_007133445.1 Aquisalimonas sp.
AACCAACAGCCTGAGCAAGGCGGCTCTGGCCAGCGGCATTGGTGGCAGCGCCATGGCCGTACGCGTGGCCCCGATCCTGGCCGCCATGGCGGCCGCAGGCATCGCGGCCCTGTTCCTGCTGGACTACTAACGAGCGGGAAGCCCGGCGCCTCCATGACGGAGGCGCCGGGAGCCGGTCAGTCGTGGCGCTCCCGGACGTAACTGCCGGGGGCATCCTCGATGGGCGGGTGTTTCTTGCTGCCCGGTGTGCGGGCCTGCACCTTGCCGCCCCCCTTCTGGCCCAGCCACTTGTGCCAGTCCGGCCACCAGGACCCTTCCCGGAAAGCGGCCTTTTCCCACCAGTCGTCCGGCGAGGCCGGTAGTTGTCCGGTGCGGGTGTTGGTCCAGTAGCCGTACTTGTTCTTGGACGGCGGGTTGACGATGCCGGCGATGTGGCCGGACATGCCGAGGGTGAACTTGACGTTGCTGGACAGCAACTTGGCCCCCTCGTAGGTGGCCCGCCAGGGGGCGATGTGGTCTTCCTTGGTGGAGATGTAGTAGGCCGGCACCTCCACCTTGGAGAGGTCGATGGGCACACCGTTAAGGGAGATGCCACCCGGTTCGCGCAGCTTGTTCTTCAGGTACATGTTGCGCAGGTAGAACGAGTGCATGCGCGCCGGCATGTTGGTGGAGTCCTGGTTCCAGTAGAGCAGGTCGAACGGGAACGGGTCCTCGCCGTGGAGGTAGTTGTTGACGAAGAACGACCAGATCAGATCGTTGTCGCGGAGCATGTTCATGGCCGTGGCCATCTGGCTGCCCTTGAGCACGCCGCGCTCGCTCATCTGCTTGTCCAGGATCTCCAGCTGCTCCTCGTCGATGAACAACTCCAGGTCCCCGGGGCTTTCGAAGTCCAGCAGGGTCACGAAGAATGTGGCGCTCTGCGGCCGCTTGTCGCCCTTCTCGGCGCAGTACGCCAGCGTGCACGCAAGCAGGGTCCCACCAAGGCAGTAGCCGACCATGTTGAACTCTGACGTGCCGGTGATCTCCTCGGCCACGTCCAGCGCCGACAGGGGCCCCTCGAGCATGTAGTCGTCGAAGGTCTTGTTCGCCAGTTCGGGCGTCGGATTCCTCCAGGAGATCATGAACACCGTGTGGCCCTCGTCCACCAGGTGCTTTACCACGGAGTTCGACTCGCGCAGGTCCAGGATGTAGAACTTGTTGATCCAGGGCGGCGTGATGATCACCGGCCGCTTGTGCACCTGCTCCGTGGTAGGCGTGTACTGGATCAGCTGGATCAGGTCGTTCTGGTAGACCACCTTGCCGGCGGTGACCGCCATGTCCTTGCCCACCTCGAAAGCTTCGGGGTGGGTCATGCGGATCTTGAGCTCGCCGTTCCCCCGCTCCAGGTCGTCCAGCAGCTTGTTGAGACCGTTGACCAGATTCTGGCCGCCAGTGTCGATGGTCTTCTGCAGCACCTCCGGGTTCGTGGCCACGAAGTTGCTCGGCGACATGGCATTGACGAACTGGCGGGTGTAGAAATCCACCTTGCGCTTGGTCTTGTCATCCATGCCCTCGACGTTGGCCACCGTGTTGTGGACGTGGTCGGCGGTCAGCAGGTAGGACTGCTTGATGAAGTCGAACAGCGGGTTTTCCTCCCACTGCGCGTCCTTGAAACGCTTGTCACCGGGTTTCGGCTCGATGGCGGGGCCCGTGTCCAGCCCCATCATGCGCAGGCTGGTGCTCTGCATCAGTGCCATGTAGTTCTGCCAGAACTGCATCTGCGCCTGCACCAGGGACACCGGATCCGACATCAACCGGGCGTAGAAGTCCTGAAACAGCTGCAACATGTGGCTGGAGTCGTCATGGCTGATGAGCTTCGCCGATTCCTGGCGCGCAAGAAAGTCCTGGACAAGCTTCTGGCTCTTGCCAGCGACCTCCAGCATGGACTGGGACAACTTCTCGGGATCGACTTGCGACGTACCACCGCGAGCTTCGCTCATGAGCTCCTCCTCATTGTCGTTACCTGGCGCCGGGCAGGTGTACGCCCGACGTTACCTGCATAGTCGGATCGAAACCACGAAAACGCAACAACCGACCCACGTTCAGGGCTCGCCATCTTCCTTGAAAAAATCCCAGACGCGGACCGACTTGCCATCGCCCTGCCAGTTGGCCTGCGGCTGGACGGTCTTGAACGCCTCGTGAATGCCCTCCTCATCCGCCGCGCGCTCCACGGCCAGCAGGGTATTGACCGGGTGGTCGCAGAGGCCGGCCGCATACTCCACCTCGTCGCGGGCCACCGGCAGCGCGGCTTCCAGATCCGGCGCGCCGTAGTCGCTGACAAAATGCCGTGCCAGGCTCTCGATGACACTCTTGTACTCGCCGTCCTCGATCTCCGTCACCACCACGACAGTGGCCCGGCCGAAGGACCGGGTTCCCAGGAACCCATGCCGGAACGCCTGCTTCTCCTTGCCCTCGAAGGTTGCCGGATCACGCTCGGAGAACGTGAACGCGAAGCTTCCGGGCACCGCCGGCTCACCGACCCGGGCGGCGTGCTCGTAGACGTGCTCGTCGGTGTCATCGAGTCGCGCCACGCACATGAATTTCATCGTTCACCCCAAAAACGAACGGCAGCCGTCCGGAGACGGCTGCCGTTACTCGTCGTGACAGCGGAAAGGGTCAGGACGAACCCTGTTGCCCGGCTGGCGCTCCTCCGCCTGCCGCGCCCTGAGGCTTCTCATGTCCCTTCAACTGCTCCTCGGGCACCGGCTTCTCGCCGGACGCCAGCACCTCTTCATACCACAGATCGTGGTGCTGCTTCGCCCACGCGGTATCAACCCGCCCGCGGGTCATGCCCTCAAGTGCACCTTCCGTGCCAAGCGTCCCGATGTAGGCGTGCCCCAGGAAGAAGCCAATCCAGATGATGGCCGCCGAGGCGTGGATCAACAACGACCAGGACATGATCTCCCGAGTCTGGAAGCCCCAGTTCGGGAACAGGGCGATGAACCCGGTGATGATCACCGTAAGCCCCAGGACCACGAGCCCCAGCCAGAACCAGACCTTCTCGCCGCCGTTCATCTTGCCCGCGGACGGGTGCTTGTTGCCGATGATGCCGCCGCCCTGCTTGAACCACGTCAGATCCGTCTTGTTCGGGATGTTGTGCTTGATGAACAGGATGATCATCAACAGCACACCCACTGAGAAGACCGGAGCGATGAAGTTGTGCGCCCAGTAGGCGAACTGGGCATAAGCCGCGAATCCCTGAAGCCCGAAGATCGGTATCAGCACGGTGCGCCCGAACAAGAGGCTCAAACCGGTGATGGCCAGGACAATGAACGAGGCCGCCGTGACCCAGTGCAGGACACGCTCGTAGGCTTTCCATCGGACCACCGTCTTCCCGCTGCGCCCCCCCTCGATCTTCTTCTGGCCCACCACCAGATAGAACGCGATGACCCCGAAAAAGGCGATCGCCAGCA
>SLMR01000303.1 GCA_007133445.1 Aquisalimonas sp.
CACCAAAGCACAAGGGATAACGATATGGATGCTGGGTACATCAGGACTTTGGCGGGGACGTGTCTGCTCGCAGGCTGCATGGCAGCGGGAACCGCAGCCGCCGGCTCGTTCACGATCAGTGGCGGCCTCGCGGTGTATCAGGACGACGTGATCGACGACGCCATATTCGGGCCAGCACTTCAGTTCAACGGACGCCTGAACAACGGGCTGTTCCTGCGCGGCGGAGCGATGTACCTGGAAGGTCATCGCAGCGACGACGAGAATAATGGCACGAGTAACGACGAGGCAGGCCGTTATGAACTGGAAGCCGGGATTGCACAGGAAGCGCACCCCTGGTTCGATGTCCTCCTCAGCGTTGAAGCCACGCACCTGGATCGTGACTGGGGCCGCAGTCGCACCGATGGCGGGATTGCCCTCGGGTTCCGGGCGACGAACGATAACCTGGAGACGGAAGCTCAGGCGCTCTACCGCTACCCCGAGGGCAGTCGCGAGTCACCTCAGGCCGGTGTAAGACTGCGTACCGGTGGCATGTTCAGGGACTCTGGTTGGGGCGCTGGTGTCGAGGTCAACTGGCTGACCGACGAGCGCTACGGGCTCGCCGTGATGCACCGGCGTTTCTAACCCCTCTGGAATCGGAGCCCCTCCGGCGTGAAACGGTTCCTGCACACCGCAAGCCTGGCGATTGCCGCCCTGGTCGCGCTCATGCCGGCTGGGGCCCTGGCGCTCACGCCCAGTGATCAGCCTCCCTCCGAGGACGATTCGACCATCCTGACCATCGTCGACGGCCGCGACCGCCATGAGGTCTCGTTGCAGGACATCGAGGGCGCGCATACGCTCCATGACGTCGAACTCCGCCATTTCGAAGGCCTGGAAGGTGTGTTCACCGGCGTCAGGCTGGAGGCATTCGTGGAGGCGAAAGGCCTGGACGAGGCGAGGCGCATCCGCTTCATCGCCGCCGACGAGTACACCATCTTCCTGACACCGGACGAGATCGCGGACAAGGGATTCCTGCTGGTGACGCGCTTCGATGGTGACCACCTGGCAACGGACAACCTCGGCCCGTTGCTCCTGGTCGTGCCGGACGAGGAAGAGGCGGTTCTCGCCGGCGAAGTCACGCCGACACACTGGATGTGGTCCATCATCGAACTGCGCGCGCTCTGATGCGGCCGACGCGAGGCTTTCGGGCGACCCTGATCGGTGGCTTCGCGCTGCTCACCGTCGCCGTCATAACGGTCACATGGCTTTTCGTCAGCAATGCCAGTAGGCACATGGGCGCGGACTACACCGCCTTCGCCAGCAATCTGGTGCGCGGCCAACTGGAGACCGGCATGCTGCGCCGGGCCACCGAAGCCTTTCTGGATCACCCCAATGCCTACCACCAGGAGGAGATCCTCCGCACTCTGGGAACCATCAGCAGCCGGGAGGGCACCACCCGGGCCGGCCTGGAACAGCGCGAGGTCGATCAGGAACGCTACCGGGAAATCCTTGCGGAGTTCGACCACGTCCACACACTGCTCCCGGAGGTGCGGGCTCTCACGGAAGCGGCCCTGGACGACCCCGACAAGCGCGAGGAGCTGGAACTGGCAGCCATGGAGCTGGAGGATACGCTGGCATTCATCTACAGCCAGCTCCACTCCCTGAACCATGACGCCGCAGGGCAACATCTCCAGGCCACCCGCAGGCTGTCGACCACGGTCATCGTACTGGCTGCGCTCATCCTCGGCGTCATCGGCGGCCTGCTCTGGGCCATCGACACGGTGGTCAAGCAGCGTGCCGCCCTGGAGCGGCTCACGGTCACCGACGCCCTCACCGGCCTGCCCAACCGGCGGGCATTGCTGCAGCGCACGGACGAGGCTCTGGTGCACGCGGACCGTGCACGGGAATCGGTCAGCCTGGCCCTGATCGACATCGACTGGTTCAAGGCGATCAACGATGCCCATGGACACCCCGCCGGCGATGCCGTCCTGCGCCAGTTCAGCAGTCATCTCCAGAGCCTGGTACGCCGCTCCGACACTGTGGCGCGGCTGGGGGGCGAGGAGTTCGGCCTGCTCATGCCGGACACGGACGAACCCGGCGCCCTGGATCTGTGCGAACGCATCCGAAAGACCATCGCGGAGGACAGCCCACTGCAGGCGGCAGGCAGCGAAGTACGGGTGACGGTCAGCATCGGGGTGACGACCGCGGGGCCGGGGGCGGCCGCCAGTTTCAACCCGCTGTACGTGCTGGCGGACAAGGCGCTCTACGATGCCAAACGCGGCGGCAGAAATCAGGTGGTCCTGCGGTGAGTGAGGCCGCACTGCCGTTCGGCAGCGCGGCCTTGTCGCAACTACTCCGGCGTGATCCGGTAAATGTAGCCCTCATCGCGGGCGACATACAGGTCCCCCTCGGGCCCCAGCACCACCGAGCGGAAGCGACCATCGGACATGGGCGTCTCCATGGTGGTGACGTCCCGTACCCATGAACCGTCCTCGGGGATGTCGAGGACATCAACACGCTGCCCCACCGGCACGCCGCCGAAGCCGATCCCCAGGAAGCCGACCACCATGCGGCCTTCCCAGTCCTTCCACTGCGAGCCGGTCAGGAATGCCGCCGAGGACATGCCCTGGGACTTCTTGTTATTGGTCCAGGCCGGCTTGATGGCGTAGGGATAGAGGTCCAGGTCCGTCATGGGCATGAAGGCCATGCGTTCCTCTTCGTCCATGCCCTCCATCTGGTCCGGCATGTAGCCGCAGTAGTCGTCGGGGCAGTCCCCGCGGCCGCTGATGTTGGGGCGCGGATCCCAGCCGGCGTTGGCGCCGGGGATCAGGATCTTGACCTCGTCGGAGTGCCACGGCCCGTGTTCCGCCACGAACGGCCACTTGGTGTCGGGGTGGAAGGCGATGCCCTGAACGTTCCGGTGCCCGTAGGTGTAGATCCGCGGATCAAACCCCTCGGCCGTGTTGTTCCCGGGTGCCGGGTTGCCGTCCCGGTCGATGCGCAGCACCTTGCCACCAAGCCGCTCCGGGTCCTGGGGCAGTGTTCCGTGGTGATTGTCACCGGTGGTGACGAACAGGAACCCGTCCCGCGGGCTGAAGCGGATCCGCCCGCCGTTGTGGGCACCGGCATCGCCGAACGGGTGATCGCTTTCCTCCATCTTGTACGGGATGTCATCAACGATGTCTTCCCGGTCCGAGACCTCGGTGAAATCGTCGGCCACCCTCAGTCTGAGTACCCGGTTCTTGTACGGATCCGTGAGGTTGGATGCCGAGTAGACGTACAGGTACCGGTTGTCGTCGAACTCGGGATCCACCGCCACACCAAGCATGCCGGCCTGGCCGTAGCAGAACAGGTCGTCATCCTTGCTTGCGTATCCCTCGCTACCCTCCATGCCGAGCAGTCTGTTGACGTCACCGTCCGGCATGCGGACGGACAGGCCATCACATTTCTCGGTGAAGAACATGGTGCC
>SLMR01000414.1 GCA_007133445.1 Aquisalimonas sp.
CGGGTCTTGCCCGTCTGCACCAGGGTGAGAATCTCCGCCAGCTCGTCCAGGGTGCCGAAGCCCCCTGGCAGCACCACGTACGCCGAGGCGTACTTGACGAACATCACCTTGCGCGAGAAGAAGTGGCGGAAATTGAGGCTGATGTCCTGATACGGGTTGCCGCCCTGCTCCATGGGCAACTGGATGTTCAGGCCGATGCTCGGGGCCTTGCCCTGGTAGGCGCCCTTGTTGGCCGCCTCCATGATCCCCGGCCCGCCACCGCTGACCACGGAGAACCCGGCATCGGAGAGCTGCCTCGAGGTCTCCTCGGCCAGCGCGTACCACGGGTGGTCCGGCGGCGTGCGGGCCGAGCCGAAGACGCTCACGGAAGGCTTAATCTGGGCCAGGCGCTCGAATCCTTCCACGAATTCCGCCATGACCTGAAAGATCTTCCAGGATTCCCGGGTCATCAGGGAGTCGTTGATGGGCGCGCGTCCGGCGAACTTGTCGGGAGTGGTCATGGAGTCGGTATCATCGGCGGCAAATGGGTGGGGCCGTGGTCGGCGCGCGGTGCGTCGGAGCGTATTCCGTGCGCCGTGCACGGTACGGTGCTGGCCCCATTATGTACCATTGGCCCTTGTCGTGGCATCCAGCCATGGAACACCGATAATAACCCCTGGAGGCCCCATGCCATTACACCGCCAGTTGATGTTCGCCGTGATCCTTGCCGCACTGCCGATGACCAGCGCCCACGCCGGGCTCACAGGTGTCACCGTCGGCGCCGGGCTGTGGAGCCAGGACCCGCGCGGCCACTTGGAGTACGACGGCAACCGCGCCGACGTGGAGGACGACCTGCAGATCGGGTCGGAGACCGGCTATTTCGTCTGGGCCGACCTGCGTCATCCCGTTCCGATCCTGCCCCGGCTGAAACTGCAGTACACGCCGATTAACCTGACTGGCAGTGGTACGGTATCTAACACGTTCGAGTTCGGTGGCTTCGAGTTCGAGGCTGACGAGGACGTGGACTCCGAGATCGATCTCGATCAGACAGATATCGTCCTCTACTGGACGCCGTGGTCGCTGATGTTCGACCTGGATGTGGGTCTGAACATCAAGTACATCGACGGTTTTGTCGAGGTTGAGGGGGACACCGAGCGCGAGGAGGCCTCCTTCAGCGGGCCGTTACCGCTGGCCTACGCCCGCACCGAGTTCCGTCTCCCCGGTACCGGCTTTTTCGGCGGCGGCGAGGGCAGCTTCATGGCCTACGATGGCCACCGTATCGTGGACCTGACCCTGCGCGGCGGCTATCGTGCCAGCTATGGCGTTGCCTCCCTGGCGGTCGAAGGGGGCTGGAAGTACCAGAACATCCGGCTGGACGACTTCGACGACATAGATGCCGACGTGACCGTGGAGGGGCCGTACATCGGCGCCTCGGTGCGCTTCTGAGCCAACGTGACAGCCCGGAAAGGTGGCACTGCCCATGGCTGACCTGATCCTGGTGGATGGCTCCTCCTACCTGTATCGGGCCTTCCACGCATTGCCGCCGCTGAGCAACTCCGCGGGCGATCCCACGGGCGCGGTCTACGGCGTCGTCAACATGCTGCGCAAGCTGCTGGACGAGCACGACCCGGAGCACATCGCCGTGGTCTTCGACGCCCCGGGGCGGACGTTCCGGGATGACCTGTTCGAGCAGTACAAGGCCAACCGACCGAGCATGCCCGAGGACCTGCGCTCGCAGGTGGAGCCCCTCAAGGAAATCGTGCAGGCCCTCGGGCTGCCCCTGGTGGAGGAGCCCGGCGTGGAGGCCGATGACGTCATCGGCACCCTGGCCCGGCAGGCCGAGGCCGACGGCTGGCAGGTGGTGATCTCCACCGGCGACAAGGACATGGCGCAGCTCGTGAGCGAGCGCATCACCCTGCTGAACACCATGAGCGGCACTACCCTGGATGCCGCCGGCGTGAAGGAGAAGTTCGGCGTCCCGCCAGAGCGCATCATCGACTACCTGGCCCTGGTCGGGGATGCCTCCGACAACATCCCCGGCATTCCCAAGGTGGGCCCCAAGACCGCCGCCAAGTGGCTGGCCGAGCACGGCGACCTGGACAGCATCGTCGCCGACGCCGACCAGGTGCGCGGCAAGATCGGTGAGAGCCTGCGGGAGCATCTGGACGACCTGCCCCTGTCCCGGGAGCTGGCCACGATCCGCTGCGACGTGCCCATGGAGCGCAGGCCCGCGGATCTCAAGCGGGGAGACCCGGACACGGCCACCTTGCGGGACCTCTACCGCCGCTTCGAGTTCTCGGCCTGGCTGTCGCAGCTGGGTGACGATGCCGCCGGCGGTGATGCTGCGGATCCCAGTGGTGATTACGCCATGGTGGTCGAGCAGGAGGAATTCGATGCCTGGATGGCCCGGCTGCGGGATGCGGAGCTGTTCGCCTTCGACCTGGAAACGGACAGCCTGGATTACATGGTGGCGCGGATCGTCGGCCTGTGTTTCGCCATCGAGCCCGGCGAAGCCATCTACATCCCGGTGGCCCACGACGGGCCCGGTGCGCCGGACCAGCTTGACCGGGACGCCGTGCTGGCCGCCCTGAAACCCCTGCTGGAGGACCCGGAGCGGGCCAAGGTGGGCCAGAACCTCAAGTACGACATGAGCGTACTCGCCCGCTACGGCATCCACCTCCAGGGCATTCGCCACGACACCATGCTGCAGTCCTACGTGCTGGACAGTACCGCCACCCGCCACGACATGGATTCCCTGGCGCTCAAGTACCTGGGCCGCGGCACCATCAAGTTCGAGGACGTGGCCGGCAAGGGCGCGCGGCAGATCACGTTCAACCAGGTGGATCTGGAGCAGGCCACCGACTACGCCTGCGAGGACGCCGACGTCACCCTGCAGCTCCACCGGGAGCTGTGGCCGCGGCTGGAGCAGATCCCGTCCCTGGCCAGTGTCTACCGGGACATCGAGGTGCCGCTGGTGCCGGTGCTCTCGCGCATTGAGCGCCACGGGGTCCGCATCGACCGGGAACTGCTGCACACCCAGAGCCGGGAGCTCGCCGAGAAGATGCAGGCGGTCGAGGCGCGGGCCCACGAGGTGGCCGGCGGCCCGTTCAACCTGGGCTCGCCCAAGCAGATCCAGGAGATCCTGTTCGAGCGGCAGGGCCTGCCGGTGGTCCAGAAGACACCCAAGGGCCAGCCCTCCACAGCGGAGTCCGTGCTCCAGGAACTGGCGGCGGACTACGAGCTGCCGAGCCTGATCCTGGAGCACCGCGGGTTGTCCAAGCTCAAGTCCACCTACACCGACAAGCTGCCGCAGATGTGCAACGCCGACACCGGTCGGGTGCACACCTCCTACCACCAGGCGGTGACCGCCACCGGGCGGTTGTCATCCAGTGATCCCAATCTGCAGAACATCCCCGTGCGCACCGCGGAGGGCCGGCGCATCCGCCAGGCCTTCGTGGCCACA
>SLMR01000289.1 GCA_007133445.1 Aquisalimonas sp.
GATGGCAGTAGTCGTAGACGGTCATGCCACAGACGTACATCCGCACCTCGCCGGGAGTAATGGGCCGGAAGGGCTCCTTGGTGCGGGTGAGGCTGTTGTAGATGGTGAGCATGTCGACCGTCTCCGTCCGTGCCGCCCGGGGCGGCTGCGCATTCATTCCGTGGGTGTGGTGTCTGCGGCCAACCCGGCCGCACGCTAGGGACCACCGGCGCGCCATAGTAGCGGAAACGCCGCAGGCGCCCAACCGCAGCGCGGTTTGAGGCCACCGGCCGGCGCCGTTATGCTTCACCGTCAACCGACGAGCCGCCGAGGACGGAAGCAACCATGCGACCCACCGTGTTCATCGCCGACCTGCACCTGGACGAACGTCGCCCGCAGATGGTGCAACTGTTCCTGCAGTTCCTGCAGCGGACCGCCGGCCAGGTCGACGCACTCTACATCCTTGGCGATCTGTTCGAGGCATGGATCGGCGACGACGCCGTCCCCACCGATCACCCCGTCCTGACGGCCCTGGCCCGCTTTTCCGCCACCGGCACACCGCTGTACGTAATGCGCGGCAACCGAGATTTCCTCCTGGGCAACCAGTTCGCGAAAGCCACCGGCGCCACCCTGCTGGAGGATCCGACGGTGATCACTCTGGGCGGCGAGCCGGTGTTGCTCATGCATGGCGACCTGCTGTGCACCGACGATCACGAGTACCAGCAGTTCCGCGCCATGGTGAACGACCCGGAGTGGCAGCGGGGCTTCCTGGCCCGTTCGGTGGACGAGCGCATCGCCCTGGCCAGGGAGGCGCGGGACGAGAGCACGGCGCGGAACAGCATGCTTGCCGATACGGCTGATTCCATCATGGACGTCAACGGCGAAGCCGTGCTGAACACCATGCGCCAGCACGGCGTGCGGCGACTGATCCACGGCCACACCCATCGACCGGACACCCACGTGTTCGATCTGGACGGCCAGCCCGCCACCCGCATCGTGCTGGGCGACTGGTTCGAGCAGGGAAGCGCGCTCTGGTTCGAGAACGGCGAGTATCGGCTGGAGAGTCTGCCACTGCAGTAGACATGGGTCGTCTGATCGTGCGGGGAACGCGAATCCTTGCCGTGGGCGACTCGCGGAGCCCCGGAGTGCAGGCCGTCCGGCCCCGAAGGGGTGGCCGCATGGATGCGGCCACCGGCGCCCAGCGCATGGATGCGCTGTAAGCTGGCCAGGCCGGAACGGAGGATCAGGCGGAGCGTCGGAGCGATCACCGGACTCCGGCCCCGCGCGACACCCCTTCCGCAAGCCCGGCGGCGAATTGAAGCGGGCTGAAGCTGGAAAAGTGTCGGGTCAGTCCGTCACCCGCTTGAACCGTGTCGCCCGGCAGCTGGGGCAGGGCGGGATGTGGCCGGCCCGCTTGAAGTGCATGGTCTTGCTGCAGCTCAGGCAGCGCAGTTCTCCGGGGCCGGTCATCTCGCCGGTGTGGTAGACCGCCGCCTCGCTCCACTGGCGGTTGAGCTCGATCCACTCCACGCGCGTGCGGTCGGCGATGATGTTGAAGCGGTCGAACAGCCAGTTGCCGAGCAGCTGCATGTCCATCCGGAACCAGCCACGCAGATCCTGATCCGACTCCCGGTCCAGGAAGCGCGCGGCATCCTCCACGTCGCGCCGCAGATACTGGCTGATGCGCTCCGCCTCGTCCGCGGTCAGCTCCTCCAGTTCCACCGCCTTCTTTTTCGCCCACTCCAGAGCCTGCCGCAACCGCGGCCGCGCCTCCTCGCCGGCCTCCTCCAGGGACTCTGTCACCCGTTGAAGCATCTTTTCGTAGGCTTCCCGCTGTTCCTCGTCCCTGCGGTCGCGATCGTCGCTCATGCTGGCTCCCGTTCTCCGTGAGTTTTGCCTAGTGTCCCGCCCAGGGACGGGATACTAGATTGCAGCCTGCACGGGGTGCCCCACAAGCCCCGCGTCGCAGGCATCGGCAGGTGCCCGCCTCTTGCCGTATAATGCCCGCTTTTCCCGCGACGCAGCACAACCGGACAAGCCGAGCAAGCGAGTATGGATCACGCCTACAAGCCCGAAGTCATCGAGGCCGAAGCGCAGCGCTTCTGGGACGACAACGACACCTTCCGCGTCACCGAGGAGCCTGGACGGGAAACCTTCTATTGCCTGTCCATGTTCCCGTACCCCAGCGGCAAGCTGCACATGGGGCACGTGCGCAACTACACCATCGGCGACGTCATGGCGCGTTACCAGCGCATGCAGGGGCGCAACGTGCTCCAGCCCATGGGGTGGGACGCTTTCGGGCTGCCGGCCGAGAATGCCGCCATGCAGAACAACGTGCCGCCGGCCCAGTGGACGCGGGAGAACATCACCGCCATGCGCGTGCAGCTCAAGCAGCTCGGCTTCAGCTACGACTGGTCCCGGGAGTTTGCCACCTGCGATCCGTCCTACTACAAGTGGGAGCAGTGGCTGTTTACGCGGCTCTATCGCAAGGGTCTGGCCTACCGCGCCGTTGCCACCGTGAACTGGGATCCGGTGGACCAGACCGTGCTGGCCAACGAGCAGGTGGTGGACGGCAAGGGCTGGCGCTCCGGTGCCACGGTCGAGCGCCGCGAGATCCCACAGTGGTTCCTGCGGATTACCGACTACGCCGACGAGCTTCTGGAGGCCCTCGACGAGCTGCCCGGCTGGCCCGAGCAGGTGCGTGCCATGCAGCGCAACTGGATCGGCCGCTCCGAGGGCGTCGAGCTGCGGTTCGACATCCAGGGACGGGATGAGGCACTGAACGTCTACACCACGCGCCCGGACACCCTGTTCGGCGTGAGCTACATGGGCCTGGCTCCGGAGCATCCGCTCACCCGCGAACTGGCGCGGAGCAACCCCGAGATCGCCGCCTTCGTCGAGGAGTGCAACAAGGCCGGCGTGGCCGAGGCCACCGTGGCCACCATGGAGAAGAAGGGCCTGGATACCGGCCTGCGCGCGATCCACCCGCTCACCGGCGAGGAGATCCCGGTCTGGGTCGCCAACTTCGTGCTCATGAGTTACGGCTCCGGCGCCATCATGGCCGTGCCCGCCCACGACCAGCGCGACTGGGAGTTCGCCACCAAGTACGCGCTGCCCATCCTGCCCGTGATCGCCCCGGCGGACGGTAGTGACGTGGATGTCAGCAACGAGGCGTTCACCGAAAAGGGCGTACTGATCAACTCCGGTGACTTCACCGGCATGACCTCCGAGCAGGCCTTCGAGGCCATCGCCGACTGGCTGCAGAAGCAGGGCCTGGGCGAGCGCCAGACCAACTACCGCCTGCGCGACTGGGGCGTGTCCCGGCAGCGCTACTGGGGAGCGCCCATTCCCATCATCAACTGCCCGGCTTGCGGGCAGGTGCCGGTGCCGGACGACCAGTTGCCCGTCGAGTTGCCCGAGGACGTGCAGTTCGATGGTGCCGGCTCGCCGCTCAAGCAGATGCCGGAGTGGTACCGGACCACCTGCCCCGACTGTGGTGGCGAGGCCGAGCGCGAAACCGACACCTTCGACACATTCATGGAGTCGTCCTGGTACTTCGCGCGCTTCGCCTGCGCCGATAATCACGGCGCCATGCTGGATGAGCGGGCCGGCTACTGGCTCCCGGTGGACCAGTACATCGGCGGCATTGAGCACGCCATCCTGCACCTACTGTATGCGCGCTTCTACCAGAAGGTCATGCGCGACGAGGGGCTTGCCACGGCGGACGAGCCCTTCACCAACCTGTTGACCCAGGGCATGGTGCTCAAGGACGGGGCGAAGATGTCCAAGTCCAAGGGCAATACCGTCGATCCCCAGGAACTGGTGGACCGCTTCGGCGCGGACACCGTGCGCTTGTTCACCATGTTCGCCGCTCCCCCCGAGCAGTCCCTGGAGTGGTCCGACTCCGGGGTCGAGGGTGCCTACCGCTTCCTCAAGCGCCTTTGGCAACTGGTACGCACCCACGTGGAGCGGGCGCCGGCGCCGGCCCTGGACGTGGCAGCGCTGTCCGATCCCCAGCGCGAGGTGCGCCGCAAGGTCCATGAGACCATCCGCAAGGCCACCGACGATATCGGCCGGCGCTACACCTTCAACACCGGCGTGGCCGCGGTCATGGAACTGCTGAACACCCTCTACAAGGCCGCCGACGATGACAGTGATGCCGGGCGGGCGGTGCTGCAGGAGGGCCTGGAAGCGGCGGTGCTGATCCTGGCGCCCATCGTGCCGCATGTCTGCCATCGCCTGTGGCACGAGCTTGGCCATGCGCAACCGGTGGTGGATGCCGCCTGGCCGCAGTGGGATGACACCGCCCTGGTGCAGGACACCCTGAGCCTGGTGGTGCAGGTTAACGGCAAGCTGCGTGGCAACATCGAGCTGCCGGCCGACGCCGCGCGGGACGCCATCGAGGCGGCGGCACTGGAAGAACCCAACGTCCAGCGGTTCATCGCCGACAAGACCGTGCGCAAGGTGATTGTCGTGCCCGGCAAACTGGTGAACGTGGTCGCCAACTGACAACGGAGGCCGTGCCGTGGCCCTGCTGCGCTGGATCGTCGTGCTGGTTCTGGTGGTCGCCCTGGCCGGGTGCGGCTGGCACCTGCGCGGCACAGCGCCCGGGACGGCGTCGCTGGATGGCATGACCGTGGTGGTGGACTCCCGGGTGGGCGAGGGCGAGCTCGTTCGCGAAGTGCGTCGGGCCCTGCGGGCGGCCGGCGCCGAGGTGCGGGACAGTGGCGACGGGCCGCGGCTGGTGCTGGAAAGCGAGAGCGATGATCGCCAGCGTCTGGTCGTGGGGACAGGCGACAGCCCGGACGAATACGAGCTGCGCTACCGCGTGCGCTGGTCCATCCAGGATGCCGAGGGCGAGACCGTTGCCGGGCCGGATACCTTCGAGCAGTTGCGTACCTATCGCCGTGATCCTGGTCAGGTGCTGGGCGGCGAGAGCCGGGAAGATGCCCTGATTCGCGAGTTGCAGCGGGACATCGCCTTCCTGCTCGCGGAGCGGGCCCAGGCCGCCCTGGGCGAGTAAGACCATGGATCGCCCCCGCGCAGGAGAGTGGCATGCGGCTTAAGCCGGAGGATGTTCCCCGGGTTCTGAACGACGGGCTGCCGCCGGTGTGGCTGATCACCGGTGACGAGCCACTGCTGGTCGGCGAGACCGTGGACGCCGTGCGCGCTGCGGCGCGCGAGGTCGGGCACAGCGAGCGGGAGGTGCTGGAGGCGGACGGCCAGTTCGACTGGCAGCGTCTCACTGCCGCTGCCGACAACCTCTCGCTGTTCGGGGATCGCCGCATCGTCGAACTGCGGCTGCCCACCGGGAAACCCGGCCAGGCGGGCGGCAAGGCGATTGCCGAGTACTGCGACCGCGTCCCGGATGACACGGTGCTGATCGTCACCGCGCCGCGCCTGGACGGCAATACGCGCAAGGCGGCCTGGGTCAGCGCCCTGGACAAGGCCGGCGCCGTGGTCCAGATCTGGCCCCTGGAGCCGCGTCAACTGCCGGGCTGGCTGGAGCAGCGCCTGCGCGGGGCCGGCCTGGAGCCGACCCGGGACGCCGTGCAGCTGCTGGCGGAACGCAGCGAGGGCAACCTGCTGGCCGCCGTGCAGGAGATCGAGAAACTACGGTTGCTGCTGCCCGCCGGCCAGGTGGACGGCGACGCGGTACGGCGGGCGGTGGCCGACAGCGCCCGATTCGACGTGTTCGACCTCACCGCCGCCGCGCTGGAGGGGAGCGTGGCGCGCTGCGTGCGGATTGTTGCCGGCCTGCGCGACGAGGGCGTGGAGCCGACTCTGGTGCTCTGGGCGCTGTCCCGGGAGGTGCGGGTGGTCTGCCAGCTGCAGGCCGCGCGTGGCCAGGAGGAACAGATCCTGCGCCGCAACGGCGTATTCGGTCCGCGCAAGACCCAGGTGCAGAAGGCGGCGCGACGCGGCAGCCTGCGCCGCTGGCAGACGCTGCTGGCGCGCTGCGCGCGGGTGGATCGGGTCAGCAAGGGTGTTGCGCCGGGAAGGGTCTGGGACGAATTGTTACAATTGAGCATAGCCATTGCCGGTGGCCGTGGCGGGCGTGGCGCCGCAGCGGCGTCGCGCTGACGGGATGCGGCCACCTCCGAATCAGGATGGAACCACGAGTGCCATTGCCGACAACATTGCCAACGTGCATGAATACATGACCGGCGTCGGCCGCCGCGCGCGGGATGCCGGCCGTGCCATGGCTCGCGCCGAGACCGCCGAGAAGAATCGGGCGCTGGCCGCCATGGCGGATGCCATCGACGCCCAGGCGGCGCGCATCGCCGAGGAGAACGGCCGTGATATGGCCGCGGGCCGGGACAGCGGGCTGGACGAGGCCCTGCTGGACCGCCTGGAGCTGACACCGGAGCGCATCAGCGCCATGGCCGAAGGGCTGCGCCAGATCGCCACCCTGCCGGACCCGGTGGGGGCCGTGGATGACCTGCGCATGCGCCCCTCCGGCATCCAGGTCGGGCGCATGCGGGTGCCGCTCGGCGTGGTGGGGATCATCTACGAATCGCGGCCCAACGTCACCGCGGATGCGGCCGGGTTGTGCCTGAAGTCCGGTAATGCCGCCATTCTGCGCGGTGGCTCCGAGGCGCTGCATTCCAACCGCGCCATCGCCGAGTGCATCCGCGCCGGTCTGGACCGTGCCGGACTGCCCATGGACGCCGTGCAGGTGGTGGACACCACCGACCGCGCAGCCGTGGGCGATCTGATTACCATGAACGACTGCGTGGATGTGATCGTACCCCGGGGCGGCAAGGGCCTGATCGAGCGCATCAGCCGCGACGCCACCGTGCCGGTGATCAAGCACCTGGACGGCGTCTGCCACGTCTACATCGACGATGCCGCCGATCCCGAGAAGGCACTGGACGTGGCCTTCAACGCCAAGACCCAGCGCTACGGCACCTGCAACACCATGGAAACCCTGCTGGTGGCCGAGAGCGTGGCGGCGCAGATCCTGCCGCCGCTTGCCGAGCGTTTCCGCGCGGCCGGGGTGGAGCTGCGCGGCTGCGAGCAGAGCCGCCGCTGGGTGGCTGACATGAAGGCGGCCACCGATGACGACTGGGCCGCGGAATACCTGGCGCCCGTCCTGGCGGTGCGGGTGGTGGCCGGGCTCGATGCGGCCATCGAGCACATCACCACCTGGAGTTCCGGGCACACCGAGGCCATCGTCAGCCAGGACTGGAGCCGTGCCCAGCGTTTCCTGCGCGAGGTGGACTCCAGCTCCGTGATGGTCAACGCCTCCACCCGCTTCGCCGACGGCTTCGAGTACGGTCTGGGTGCCGAGATCGGGATCAGCACCGACAAGTTGCACGCCCGCGGCCCGGTGGGGCTGGAGGGGCTCACCTCGCAGAAGTGGATTGTGCTCGGGGACGGGCATGTACGCGGCTGAAGCCCGATGCCGGCGGGGAGCTGCCATTTGAGCCGCCTGGTGGGCATGTTCGGCGGGACCTTCGATCCGGTCCACAATGCTCACTTGCGGGTGGCACTGGATGTAGTGGAGCAGGGCGGCCTGGATCGTCTGCATCTCATTCCCTGCCGGGTGCCCCCGCATCGCGGCGATCCCGACGTCACCGCGCAGCAGCGGCTGGCCATGCTCGAGCGCGCCGCCGCCGGCGAGCCGCGCTTCCACGTGGATGATCGGGAACTGCGCCGCGACGGTCCGTCATACACCGTGGACACGCTGCGCTCCCTGCGCACTGAGGACCCCGACGCGCATCTGCTGCTGCTGATCGGCACCGACAGCTTTCTCAGCTTGCCCCGGTGGGACCGCTGGCAGGGACTCACCGACTACGCCCATCTCGTCGTCATGGAGCGCCCGGAGGCGAACACGCCCATGCCGGCGCAGCTGAAGGACTGGCTTGCCGGGCGCGAGACGCCTGACTGGGCCACTCTCCACCGGGAGCGTGCCGGCCGCGTGCTGTTCCAGGCGGTCACGCCCATGGCCGTGTCGGCCACCGATATTCGCCAGCGGTTGCGGGACGGGCGTTCACCGCGCTACCTGTTGCCGGACGCGGTATGGGACTATATACGGGACAATGGTTTGTATGGCGCCGGCCGGCAGGCCGGTTGAGAGGGGACGAACCGGCGGCAGCCAACCGCCGTGGAGGTGCATCATCAGCGCGACCGATCATGTCGAGACGCTGGACTGGGCGGAGTTGCGGGACGTGGTCCTGGCTGCCCTGGAGGATATGAAAGCCTTGGACCCGGTGGTTCTGGATGTCCGCGGCAAGACCGGAATCACCGATGTCATGGTGGTGGCCTCGGGCAACTCGAGCCGCCACGTCAAGGCCATCGCCGACCGTGTGGGCGAGGATGCCAAGCAACACAACATGCGCCCCCTGGGTGTCGAGGGCGAGGACAGTGCCGAGTGGGTGCTGGTGGACCTGGGTGACGTGGTCGTGCACGTCATGGTGCCGAAAATGCGTGAGCTCTACCGGCTTGAGCGGATCTGGGGCTTCGACGAGTCCGAGGATGAAGCCTCCCACGCCGGCGACATGCAGGGCTGAGCGTGCGGGTGCAGCTCACCGCCGTGGGGCAGAAGATGCCCCGCTGGGTGGCGGACGGCTATCAGGAGTACGCTGGCCGCATGCCGCGGGAGCTGCGGCTGGAGTTGCGGGAGTTGCCCAGCGGTGACCGCGGCCGCGGTGGCAACCCGGAACGCGCCCGGGAGATCGAGGGACAGCGGCTGCTGCAGGCCGTGCCCCGGGACGCGACCATCATTGCGCTGGATCAGCGTGGGCGCGCCGTGGATACCGAGGCAATGGCTGCCGCCATGCGCGACTGGCTGCAGGATGGCCGGGACGTGGCCATGCTGGTGGGCGGGCCGGACGGCCTGGACCGGGCCTGCCTGGATGCCGCCCGGCAGCGCTGGTCGCTGTCGCCGCTGACGCTGCCGCACATGCTGGTGCGGGTGCTGCTCGCGGAACAGCTCTACCGCGCCTGGACCATACTCGCCGGGCACCCGTACCACCGCTAATGCGGCGTCGGGGTCGGTGACAAGGAAACTCAAACAGCCTTCGAGGTGCAATGCTATGCCTGCCGACTCGCAGCCGGAGATCTACCTGGCCTCGCACTCCCCGCGGCGGCGTGAGCTGCTGGGCCAGATCGCCCTGCCGTTCAAACCCCTGGACGTCAGCGTGGACGAGCGCTGGGACGAGGACGACAGCCCGGAGGTGTTCGTGATCCGGGTGGCGCTGGAGAAAGCGCGCGCGGGCTGGGCGCAGGTGGCGGATTCCAGTCCCCTGCCGACGCTCGGCGCCGACACCGTGGTGGTCCAGGATGGCCGGGTGCTGGGCAAACCCCAGGATCGCGAGGATGCCCTGGCCATGCTGCGGTCACTGTCCGGCACCGAACACCGCGTCCTCACGGGCGTCGCGCTGGTGGATGACCGCGAATCCACGCGCCTGAGCGTGAACCGGGTACAGTTCCGGGAACTCAGCGACTACGAACTCGAGCGCTACTGGGAGTCGGGCGAACCGAAGGGCAAGGCCGGCGCCTATGCCATCCAGGGTCTGGGTGGCGTGTTCGCCGAGCATCTGGAAGGCAGTTATTCCGGCGTCATGGGCCTGCCCCTGTTCGAGACCACCGACCTGCTGGACGAATTCGGTATCGACTACCGGCGGCACTGGTAACCCCATGGGTCAGGAAATACTGATGAACTGCACGCCGCAGGAGACCCGTGTGGCGGTGGTCGAGAACGGCGTGCTCCAGGAAATCGCCGTGGAGCGGACCCGGCGGCGGGGGTTGGTGGGCAATATCTACAAGGGCCGGGTGCAACGGGTGTTGCCCGGCATGCAGGCCGCGTTCGTGGAGATCGGCCTGGAGCGCACCGCCTTTCTGCACGCCTCGGACGTGGCCGTGGCCCCGGACAGCGAAACCGGCGAGACGCGACCGCGGCGGCCAGTTCCGGATGTTCAGGAACTGCTGCGCGAGGGCCAGGAGGTCATCGTCCAGGTGATCAAGGACCCCATCGGCAGCAAGGGTGCGCGGCTGACCACCCATCTGACGATCCCGTCGCGCCACCTGGTCCTGCTGCCGCGCAGCCGGAACCTGGGCGTGTCGGCCCGGATCGAGGATGCCGGCGAGCGCGAACGCCTGCGGGTCATCGGCCAGCGGTTCCTGGATGAAGGTGACGAGGGCGGGTACATCATTCGTACCGCCGCCGAGGGGGCCGGCGAGGCCGCCCTGGAGGCAGATCGGCGGTTCCTGTGCAAGCTCTGGGAGACGGTGGCCGCCAACGCCCGCGAGGCCAGGGCAGGGACCCTGGTGCACGAGGATCTGCCGCTGGTGCTGCGCGCGCTACGCGACACCATGAGCAGCGAGGTGGAGCGCATCCGGATCGACTCGCGGGAAAACCACACCCGGGTACAGGGGTTCTGCGAGCAGTTCTTCCCGGAGATGAGCACGCGGGTGGAAGCCTATCCGGGCGAACGCCCGCTGTTCGACTTCTACGGTGTCGAGGAGGAACTGCACCGGGCCTTGTCCCGCAAGGTGGAACTCAAGTCCGGCGGCTATCTGATGATCGACCAGACCGAGGCCATGACCACGGTGGACGTGAACACGGGTGGCTACGTGGGTCGGCGCAACCTGGAAGAGACCATCTTCAAGACGAACCTGGAGGCGACACAGGCCCTGGCCCGGCAGGTGCGCCTCCGGAATCTGGGCGGCATCATCATCATCGACTTCATCGACATGCAGGAACCGGAGCACAGGCGCCAGGTCCTGCGCGCGCTGGAGAAGAGCCTGGAGAAGGATCACGCCAAGACCCAGATCAGCGGCGTCTCGGCCCTGGGTCTGGTGGAGATGACCCGCAAGCGCACCCGTGAGTCCCTGGAACAGGTACTGTGTGCGCCGTGTCCCACCTGTGACGGCCGCGGCTTCATCAAGACGCCTGAGACCATGTGCTATGAGATCTTCCGGGAACTTATCCGCGAGGCGCGGCAGTTCGAGGCGGATCAGCTGCTGGTGATCGCCGCCCGACCGGTGGTGGATCTGATGCTTGAGGACGAGAGTCGTAGCGTGGCCGAACTCGAGGAGTTCATCGGCCGCCCCATCACGTTCCAGGCCGAGCCACTCTACGCCCAGGACCAATACGACATTGTTCTGATGTAATCTGCAGTCAACGGGGCGCGCATGGGCGCGGCCCGCGAGCACCCCGCAGCATCACACCATGTGCGACGACCATCACCCTGAATCCTGCCGGTGGGCTCACGGCCCGCACGGACTGCACGCCCCGGATAACTCCGGGCGGTGGCTGTCGTGACTGTGCTGCGCACACTCACCCGGCTAATGCTTGGAACTCTGGCGGTCGCCATCGTGCTGGTGGCCATCGCTCTGTCACTGGTCCGCCTCGGTGTCCATTACCTGCCGGAGTATCGGGCTCAGGTGGAGGAGCGCCTGGGAGATGCTATCGGTCAGACGATCCGTATCGAGTCCCTGGAAGCCGCCTGGGCCTGGCGTGATCTGCGCGTGGTGCTTGAGGGCGTCTACCTGGGAGAGGACGAGGACGGTCTGGAGCTGCCGCGCCTGGAGCTCAACCTCGACCTGTACGCCACGTTCCGGGACCGCGAGCCACGCCTGCGCGATCTGGTGCTGGCGGAGCCCGTGCTGACGGTGCAGCGGGACAGCGACGGCGTCTGGAGCGTGGTGGGGTTGGGTGAGCCGCGTATTGAGGGGCTGGAGGAGCTGGACCTGCTCATGCGTCAGCCGGGGCGGCTACGGATTCAGGACGCCCGCATGGATGTGCTGGATCAGGTGCATGAGCAGCGCTACCGGTTCCGGGCCATCAACGCCTTCGTGGACGAGGATGACGGCTGGCGGCACCTCGCAGGCACCGGCGAATTACCGGAGGACTGGGGCGGTAGCGCGCAGTTCGTCGCGCGGTGGCCGCGGGATGCCGGTCAGCCCGTCACCGAAGGGCCGCTCACCATCTATGCCGCCGCCGAGAATGGCCAGGCCGAGATCATGGAGCGGCTGCTGGGACGACCGGATGCACCGCCCTACGTTTCCCTGGCCGGGTCGCTGGAGGTGTGGGCGGAGTTCCCGCAGGGGTTGCCGCAGCTGGATGGCCGCGAGCGGCGGGGTGACCTGAGCGTGCGGGCCCGCACCGGGTCCGGGAGGCTGCCCTATCTGTTCCGGGAGCCGATCCCGTTCCAGGAGCTGGACGCCAGTGGCGAATGGCGGTTCGATACCAATGGCTGGACAGTCAACGTGCCGCGCACCCGGGTCGACAACGAGGACGGCGAGGTGCGCGCCCGGGTACGGGTGGACCAGGCGCCGGAGCAGCCGCCGTTCCTGGATGTCCGGGCTAATGTCGATGGCCGCGCCGGGAATGCGGTCAACACCTCGCGGTACCTTCCGGTGGGCATCATGTTTCCCGCGCTGGTGGACTGGCTGGATGAGGCCATTGTCTCCGGAACGGCGGCCAGCGCGGACGTGGTCTTCCACGGTCGGGCGGACGCGTTCCCCTTCGATGACGGCACCGGGGAGTTCGACGTCCGTGCCGATGTCAGTGATGTGACGCTGGCTTATCAGCCGGACTGGCCGCCGCTCACGGCCATGGACGGACAACTGCACTTCCAGGGCCGCTCCATGCGCATTGAGGCCGACCGGGCAGAGATCAGCGGTGCCACGGTGCAGCGCGCCACAGCCGAGATCCCCGATCTGCAGAACAGTCCGCTGCGGGTGACGGGCCAGGTTCGCGGCCCCGGTGATGCGTACCTGGATTTCCTGCGCACCATGCCGCTTGCCGACGACATGCTGGAGGCGCCGCTGGAACCGCTGCAGCTGGACGGCGAACACCAGCTGGATCTGAGCCTCAGCATCCCGTTCGACGACGACCCGGTGGCCGTGGATGGCCGTGTGGTCCTGGAGGACGGGAGGTTGCGGCTGCGTGAGCCGGCACTGGAGATCGAGGCCTTGCAGGGTGAGGTCGGATTCGACCGTCGCGGCATTACGGCCGACGGCGTCACCGGCCGTTTCCTCGGTGGTCCGCTGGAGCTGGCTCTGCAGACCGGCGGAGCGGAGGGCGAGGAGCCCCGC
>SLMR01000332.1 GCA_007133445.1 Aquisalimonas sp.
CCAGGTCCTGAATGGTCCGGCGCAGGTCGATGGTCTGCTTCTTGAGCTCCTCGTTCTCCTCGTAGAGATCGAGCCCCTGCTCGGCCTGCTCCAGGCGATGAGCAGCGGTTTCCCGCTCACTCTCGCTCTCTTCCAGTTGGGCCTCGAGCTCCGCCACGCGCTCCTGAGCCGTCTCCAGGCTCTCGGTAAGCTCGCTGTTCTCCTGCTGCACGCTCTCCAGGGCACTCTCGGCACGGGTCAGGCGCGCCCGGGCACTTGGCTGGTCCGCAAGCAGGCGCGTCAGTACCCAACCCTCAGCGCCGTCCGGCAGCCGAACCTGGGACCAACCGGCCTGATCGTCGAGCACCTGAACGCGGGTGCCGGCGGGCACCATGCGCTCGATCCGGTACTGGTTGCCGGGGCCGGCGCGCATGTCCAGCGCCAGTTCATCGCTGATGAACCGCTCCTGGGCCAGCGCCGCCACGGGCAGCAGGCAGACGAGAAACAGGGCGATGGCACACACGCGGGCGACACTGACCACGATAGAGTCTCCACATCGAACACAAAACGGCGCCGCCACTGACGGGCACACAGGGCGCAGGTAGTCTATCGGCGACGCCCGCCACAACAATCTGACGCCGCACGGCGACAGCCATCAAACCGTGCAGTATACGCGCCTTCCACCCCCGGCGCTGCCCGAACTGGTAGAATCCCGCGCTCACGCGCACCCAAACTCTAGCGACGCCGAGCCCCCGGAGACCTGCCCATGGCAGATGCACGACCCGACCTGTACCTCAAGCGCGGCGAAGAGCGCCGGCTGCGGGCCGGCCACCTCTGGGTATTCAGCAACGAAGTGGACACCCAGCGCTCGCCCCTGAAGGATTTCACACCGGGACAGGACGCCATCCTCCGCGACCACGGCGGCCAGGCCATCGGCAGCGCCTACGTGAATCCGCACTCGCTGATCTGTGCCCGGCTGATCAGCCGCGACCCCGAGCGTGCCCTGGATGAGTCCCTGCTGGTGCATCGCCTGAACCTGGCCCTGGCGCTGCGTCAAGCGCACTTCGACGCGCCTTACTACCGCCTGGTCCACGGCGACGCCGACGGCCTCTCCGGCCTGGTCATCGACCGCTACGGCGACACCTGCGTGGTGCAGCCCAACACCGCCGGCATGGACCGGCGCCTGGATGCGATCGTCCAGGCCCTCTCCCGGGTGGTGGAACCCGAGCACATTCTCATCCGTGCCGACGGCGCGCTGCGCGAACTCGAGGGCCTGCCCCGGGAGCAGCCCCGCTGGCTCGGCGACACCGGTCCGGAGCAACTGGAGATCCGGGAGAACGGTCTCACCTTTCAGGTCCCGGCGCTCAGCGCCCAGAAGACCGGCTGGTACTTCGACCATCGCGCCAACCGTGCGCGGCTCGCTCCTTACGTACGCGGCCTGCGCGTGCTGGACGTATTCAGCTACGTCGGCGCCTGGGGCCTGCAGGCCCTGGCCCACGGGGCGGAGTCCGTCACCGCCGTGGACAGCTCCGAACAGGCGCTGGACACCCTGGACGCCAACGCGGCCCATAACGGCCTCAGCGACCGGGTCACCACCATCGAAGGCGACGCCTTCGAGGTGCTCCAGGCCCTGCGCCAGGAACGCCACCGTTTCGACGTGGTGATCCTCGACCCGCCGGCGTTCGTCAAGCGCAAGAAGGACCTCAAGGCCGGCCTGGCCGGCTACCGCCGCATCAACCAGCTTGCGCTGCAGGTGCTGGAGAAGAGCGGCACGCTGATCACCGCCTCCTGTTCCGCCCACGTGGACGACCAGGCGCTGCTGGCGGAGACCGTCGCCGCCGCCCGCCACGTGGACCGCTCGCTGCAACTGGTGGAACGTGGCGGCCAGGCGCCGGACCATCCGGAGCACCCGGCGATTCCGGAGACACGGTACTTGAAGGCCCTGTTCACGCGGGTCGCGCCGGCGTGGAGTACGCCGTGAGTGGGTTGATGGTGCATCAAGATGCACCCTACGCCCCGGCACCCCGGGCCGGCATGGCAACCCGACGCGACCCGCGCCGGCTTGGCCTGGCTTTGACCGGTGTCGGCCCGGTGTCGGCCCGGTGTCGGCCCCGCATGGCGCCCCGGCATGACGCATTGGCACGGCACCGGGGCACGGGCACGGGCACGGGCACGGGCACGCGTAGGGTGCATCTTGATGCACCGAGCACAAGCGAAAACCTGAAGCCCCCACCCCGGCAACGCCCCACCGGGAGACTGCACACGGAACCACCAGACAGGTAAGATCACCACCCATGTTGACCTACCCCGACATCGACCCGGTCGCCATCCAGCTCGGCCCCGTGGCCATCCACTGGTACGGGCTCATGTACCTGATCGGCTTCGGCGCCGCCTGGCTGCTCGGCCGCTGGCGCGCCCGGCGCGACGACAGCCCCGTCGCCCCGCAGCAGATGGAGGACCTACTGGTCTTCGGCGCCATCGGGGCCATCCTCGGCGGGCGCATCGGCTACGTGATCTTCTACGAACCCGCCCTGCTCACCGCTGACCCGCTGGCCATCATCCGCGTCTGGGAAGGCGGCATGAGCTTCCACGGCGGCTTCCTCGGCGTGCTCGCCGCAGTCTGGCTGTTCGGCTGGCGCGCCGGCTGCGGCTTCTTCCGTCTCACCGATTTCGTCGCCCCGCTGGTGCCCATTGGCCTGGGTGCCGGGCGCATCGGCAACTTCATCAATGGCGAACTGTGGGGGCGCGTCAGCGACGTGCCCTGGGCCATGGTCTACCCGCCCATGGGTGCGGACCCGCGCCACCCCACGCAGCTCTACCAGTTCCTGCTCGAAGGCGTGGTGCTGTTCATCGCACTGTGGCTGTTCACCCGCAAGCCGCGCCCGGTCATGGCGGCGTCCGGGCTGTTCCTGGTGCTCTACGGCGGCTTCCGTTTCCTGGTGGAGTTCTGGCGCCTGCCGGATGAGCAGATCGGCTACCTGGCCTTCGACTGGCTGACCATGGGTCAGGTGCTCTCCACGCCCATGGTGCTGCTTGGCGCTGTCCTCATGGTCCTGGCCTACCGGCGTCAGGCGACCCAATGAGCGGAGCACGGCATGCGCCAGTATCTTGATCTCATGCGCCACGTCCGTGACCACGGTCACCGCAAGGAGGATCGCACCGGCACCGGCACGCTGTCCGTGTTCGGCCACCAGATGCGCTTCGACCTGAGTGATGGCTTCCCGCTGGTAACCACCAAGAAGATCCACCTGAAATCGGTGATCCACGAACTGCTGTGGTTCCTCAGCGGTGACAGCAACATCGGCTACCTCAAACGCCACGGCGTCAGCATCTGGGATGAATGGGCCGACGAGAACGGCGATCTGGGCCCCGTCTACGGCGTGCAGTGGCGCTCCTGGCCGTTGCCGGATGGCGGATCGCTGGACCAGATCGCCCGGGTGGTGGAACAG
>SLMR01000319.1 GCA_007133445.1 Aquisalimonas sp.
GGCGTGCTGGGCAGCCTGGGTCTGGTGGAGGTGCCCGTATGCCGGCGCGTGCGTGTTGCGTTCTTCTCCACCGGCGACGAGTTGCGGCCTGCCGGTACGGTGCTGGCCCCCGGCGAGATCTACGACAGCAACCGCTACAGCCTGTTCGGCATGCTCCAGCAGCTCGGCGTGGAGGTCACGGACATGGGCGTTGTCGGCGACGACCCGGACACCATGGAGCACGCATTCGCCGACGCCGCTTCCTTTGCCGACGCCATTATCACCTCCGGTGGCGTCTCCGTGGGCGAGGCAGATTTCGTCAAGACCATCATGAACCGCCTCGGAGAAGTGGAATTCTGGAAGATCGCCATGCGCCCCGGCCGCCCGCTGGCGTTCGGCCGGCTGGGGCAGGCCCGCTTCTTCGGTCTCCCCGGCAACCCCGTTTCCGTTGTGGCCACGTGGTACCAGATCGTGCAGCCAGCCCTGAAACGCCTCATGGGGGAGGATCCCGAACGCCCCACTGGCTTCCCGGTGCGCGCCGGCGAGGAACTGCGCAAGCGCCCGGGGCGTACCGAGTTTCAGCGCGGAATCCTGCAGCGGGACGACAACGGCGAGTTGTTCGTTACCTCCACCGGCAGCCAGGGGTCGGGGATTCTCAGCTCGGTGAGCCGCGCCAACTGCTTCATCGTCATTCCCCACGACAGCGGCCACGTGCCCGCCGGCAGCATGGTGGAGGTGCAGCCGTTCGAAGGGGTGATGGCCTGACAAGACTTCAGAGAAGGTTAGTGGTCACTGCCGCCCGCGACAGCAGGCAGTACGGAGAGGACCTCGCCGCCATCAAGGCGGGTCTCCAGGCCGGCCAGAGCGTTCAGGTTGTGCTCACCCACGAACACGTTCACGTAGGGGCGGAGCTGACCTTCCGGCGTCAGCAGGCGTTGCCCCAGGGCCGGATACTCGCGGGCCAGTGATTCGAGCACCTGCCCCACCGTCGCGCCCTGCACAGCCAGCTCCGATCGCCCGTCAACATGGTCGCGCAGGGGCGCCGGGATACGCACCGTGATCAGGCTCATGCCCTCCTCCGAGCGTGTCATCCTGTTGTTCTAACCTCCGTAAACCGCCCCGCAGTCAAACGCCAGGCGCGCACTTCGGGCACGGCATCACCGGGCCGGCCGACGATCAGGTAGAACCAGCCCGGCCAGGCATCCCGCGCATCGGTGGCCGAGGGCTCTGCTGCCGCCTCGGGATGACTGTGCCATACCCCGATGACGGCAAGCTCCTGCCGATCCGCATGCTGCTCGGCACGCATGTACTCCAGCGGATCCAGGGCGTAGTGCGTCCGCGGTGTGGCGGCACGGTTGGCGAGCCACAGAACGTCCGCGACCCGGTTGCCGCCGCCGAGAAGAAGGCCGCAAGCCTCGTCCGGCAGTCCCGCGCGGGCATGCGCCAGCAACGTCTGGCGGAGTTCCGCTGACAGTGACAGCATCCCCGTGCCATCCCAGCTCCCGCTCGAACCTGCACCACCCGACAGCATCCGTGTTACTCCGACCAGGCCCATGCGTGGCCCGTTTGCTTGTCCAACGCCCCGTCCGATGCGCTTTGCATGGTACGCATCTTTCGACAGCTCAAGCCAGATCCCGGCCGCATTGCGCGGCCTCCCGTCGCGAACAGCCCCCTTTTCTGGTGCAATAGCCGCGTCCAGTTGCGAACCGAGGAGACCCATGCGCCAGACCGCACCCGAACGCGGCGCCCGTGTCATATTGCTGGTGGGCACACAAAAAGGGCTGTTCCGGCTGGAAAGCGATGCGCAGCGGGAGGAATGGCACATGGAGGGGCCACTGCTCGCCGGCTACGAAGTGATGCACGCCTTGCTGGACCCGCGCCACCCGGACCGCGGTTATGCTGCCGCCAACCACATCATCTGGGGCGCCCATATCTACCGGACGGAAGACGGCGGCAGGCGCTGGGACGCCTTGCCGGGCCCGCCGATGCACCCGCTCGGGGAACACGAAACCGCGCTGCGGGCTGTCTGGCACCTCGCCCCCGGCCCCGGGGCGCGGCCTGACACCCTGTACGCAGGCATTGACCCGGCGGGCCTGTTCGTCAGCCACGACGCTGGCGTCCACTGGAACGGCATCGACGGACTGAACCACCACCCCAGCCGAAGCCACTGGGAGCCGGCCAAGGGCGGCTTCTTCGTGCACTCCATCCAGGGGGTCGGCGAGGGGCACCGGCAGCTGTTCGCTGCGGTCTCCGCTGGCGGCGCCTACCGTAGCGACGACGGCGGCGGGCACTGGCAGCCGATCAACGGTGGCGTGCGCGCCGAACACCTGCCCACGGCGTGCCCACAGGCAGGGCACAACATCCACCGCCTGGTGGTCCACCCGGACAACCCGACGCGTCTCTACCGACAGTGCTACAACGGCGTCTACCGCAGCGACGATGCCGGCGACTCCTGGACGGAAATCTCCGCCGGCCTGCCCAGCGACTTTGGTTACGCACTGGCCACGGAAGCGAGCGACCCCGATACCGTGTACGTGATTCCCATCGACAGCAACCACCTGCGCACGACGGTGGATGGCCGGCTGCGGGTCTACCGCAGCGGCGACGGCGGCGCATCCTGGCGGGCGTTGACCGAGGGCCTGCCACAGCAGCATGCCTATGTGTCCGTGCTGCGGGATGCCATGAGCGTGGATGACCTGCCATCCTGCGGGGTGTATTTCGGCACCTCCAGTGGCCATCTGTTCGCCAGCCGCAATCATGGCCGAAGCTGGCAGCAGCTGGCCGGCTTCCTGCCGCGTATTCTGTCGGTGCAGGCACACGTGATTCCGGAAGGAGCACCGGCCTGATGGCCATTGATGACCTGCTCGAGGCACTGAATGCGCGCGGTGGCATCGTTTGCGCGGTGGGTGCCGGCGGCAAGAAAACGCTGCTGTATCACCTGTTGCAGCATTACCCGGGACGCACGGCCATGACTGCCACGGTGTTCACCTACGAACCGCCGCGGCGCCTGGAAGCCGCCGTGGTCCTGGACAGCGAGGAGGCCCTGCGCGAGCGCGTTCCCGGCCATGCCGCCGGGCGCGTGCTCTACGCCCAGCCCTCGGACAAGGCCGGGCGACTGGCGGGCGTGCATTCCGAGACGCTGGCGGCCATCCACCGCCAGGGCGGCTTCGATCTCACTGTCGTCAAGGCCGACGGTGCCCGCATGCGCCGCATCAAGGCGCCACGGCACGATGAACCGGTGATTCCGGAAAGCGCCGATGTGGTGCTACTGGTGGGGTCGGTCCATGCCCTGGCACGCCCGGTGAGCGATCGCATCGCGCACCGCCTGGACCAGGTCCTGGCGGTGACCGGCATGCGGGAGCAGCAACTGCTGACACCCGCAACGATGGCGCGCCTGTTCACCCATCCCGACGGCCTGCTGCGCGGCACC
>SLMR01000076.1 GCA_007133445.1 Aquisalimonas sp.
AGGCAGGCACCGGCCTGCCCCAGCATCTTGCCGGTGGAGCCGTAACCCGGGTCCCGGTCGCCGGTGACGCGCACCCGCAGCGTCTCACCACCACTCGTGACCCCGACGAACCGCAGGTCATAGAACCCCTTCTCCTGGGCTTCGGGGCTGGGCCCCTCCCCGGGCGCCGGCAACACGAACCGTTGCAGCAGCCACCGGACCGGCCCAAGCGCCACGGCCAGAGCGAACCCGCTGGTCGCCAGAGACGTGATCACCGCCGTCACGCGGCCGCGAAAGCCGCGCCCGGTCAACAATGCCTCATCGTACTGGAAGTCAGGTCCATAGACGCCGCAGAGACCGTTGGAGCGCAGGACCACGCGAGTATTCACCGGCGCCATGACGAACGGCGCCATCCAGGCACCGAAGTCCGGGTCCCGGCGGGCGAACCGCACCTGGGGCTGACGTGCACGCATGCCATGATCCGGCGGGCAGAGAGAATAGGGATCCGCGAGTTCGCGCCGCAGCTGGCGGTCACGGCGGGCCTCCTGGATGACATTCACGAGGCTGGCCACGGTGCCTCCGGACATGCCGCCGCGCATGGCGCGCACGCGCATCTTCACCCGGCTGGCCGGTGTGCCGAATCGCTGCTGCATCTGCTGCTGCAGGAACCAGACCCCCATGTCCGACGGGATCGAGTCGAAACCGCAGCAGTGCACGATGCGCGCCCCGGACTGCCGCGCCCGCTCCTCGTAGCGGAGTTGCATGCGCCGGATCCACTGGATCTCGCCGGTGAGATCGCAGTAATCGGTGCCGCTCTCCGCGCACGCAGCCACCAGGGGCTCTCCGTAGAGCGCGTAGGGCCCCACCGTGGACACCACCACCCGGGTGGAATCGCAGAGCTGTCGCAGGGACACGGCGTCTTCGGCATCGGCAACCTCCAGGGGTAACGCCGCCCCCTGCGCGCCCAGGGAATCCCGGAGCACTTCGAGCTTGTCCCGGGACCGCCCGGCTGCCGCCCAGCGCAGTGTGGCTCCGTCCGTGCCGAAGGTTTCGGCCAGGTAACGGGTGAGAATCTTCCCCACAAAGCTGGTGGCGCCGAATACCACAAGATCGTATCGCGTCTCGCCCATGGTGCCCTCTGTCTAGCATGCAAACAGTGCAGCACCATACCCCGCACCGGGGTCATCGGGCGAATCCGCCTCACGGATGCGGCTGGCTCACCTCATCCACCAGCGCCATGACGGAGCGGTACGGGATGCCGCTGTGCTCGGTCAGGCCCACCTCGCAGGTCCGCGAATTGGAGTAGCCGACGACGCACCCCTGCACCTGGGCTTTCAGCGTCTTCAGGGCCGAGCCGTTCAGTTCCGGCGTCCGGAAGCCCTTGTCGCCGGCAAAGGCGCAGCAATGGATATCCGGCGGCACGGTGACGTCGTTCGCGCAGGCACGCGCCACCGCCAGGAACGTCTGCCCCAGCCCCATGCGCGTGCTCGAGCAGGTGACGTGCACGGCCACGGGTTCCTCCTTCGGGGTAATGTCCAGGCGCGGCAGCACATGGTCATGGACGAATGCCACCGGCTCGTGGAGATCCAGGCGATCACTGAGAGTATTCTGCATGCGAAGCACGCACGGACTGGTGTCGCAGAGCACGGGATGCCGGCCCCCGGCACTGGCTTCCAGCAGCGCCCGGTCGAGCTCGGCGGCCTTGTCGTCGGCCTGCCGGAACAGGCCCTTGGATTCAAAGGCCATGCCACAGCACAATCCGTTGACGGCGGAGGGGATGACCACCCGGTAGCCCGCCTTGCGCAGCACCGCCAGGGTGAGCTCCATGGTCGAGCGCCCGTCCGGCTCCTGCCGTGATGGGCCGAACATGCGTGTGGCACAGGACGGCAGGTACACCACCGTGTCCGCCGACCCGCTCGCCGAAGCACCGGCAGACCCTGCCTTGCGCAACGCCCCCATGGAGGGCGCACCCGGCATGGCGGAGAGCCAGTGCGGCAGCCGCCCGCCGCTGATGGAGCGGACGATGCCCGTGATCCGGCCCATGGATTCGGTCCCCACGGCGCGGTGGACCAGATCCGCGGTCCGCAGAAGCCCCCGGGCGGCCGCCGTGGTACCGGCGAAATGGCGGCTCGCGAAACCGGCCCCGCGGCTCTTGCCGGCATGCGCCTCGGCGCGCAGACGCCGCACCAGGTCCCCGGTGTTAATGTTCACCGGACAGGGCATGGCGCACAGGCCCGTGGCGGCGCAGGTTTCGATGCCGTCGTAGGCATAGCCCTCCCACAGGGCCGCAAGGCGTTGCGGGTCATCACCGCTTCGCTCCAGGCGGGCGATTTCACGGCGCACCACGATCCGCTGCCGCGGTGTCAGCGTGAGATCGCGGGAGGGGCAGACGGGCTCGCAGAAGCCGCACTCGATGCACTTGTCGACGATGGGGTCGGCCGCCGGCAGGGGTTTGAGGTTCTCAAGGTGCAGGTTGGGGTTCCGGCTCAGCATGACGTCCGGGTTCAGGAGCACATCCGGATCGAACAGCTCCTTGATGCGCCACATCAGCCGGTAGGCATCCTCGCCCCACTCCAGCTCCACGAACGGTGCCATGTTGCGCCCGGTGCCATGCTCGCCCTTGAGCGAGCCCTGGTACTTGACGCCCACCAGTTGCGCCAGTTCGTCCATCATGCCCTGGTAGCGGCTGACCTCGGCCGGGTCATCGAACCCCTGCGGGAAGACAAAGTGCAGGTTCCCCTCAAGGGCATGCCCGAAGAGGATGGCGTTGTCATACCCGTGGCGCCCGAGCATGGCGATGAGTTCGCCCACGCCCTCCTCCAGCCTGTCCATGGGGAAGGCCACGTCCTCGATGACCACGGTGGTGCCGGTCTCCCGCACCGCGCCCACCGCCGGAAACATGCCCTTGCGGATGTTCCAGTACAGCCCGTAGGTCGCCGCATCCCGTGCGAAGTCCACCGGGTTGATGGTGGCGACATCCGCGAGAGCGTCGTGCACCGCCTCCCGTCGGGCGTTAAGGGTGTCCTCGTCCTCGGCCCGCACGTCGATGAGCAGCGCCGCGGCGCCGTCGGGCAGGCCCTGCAGCGTGTTCTCCATGCCGGGCGTATCCTCCACCGAACGCAGGGCGGCGCGGTCCATCAGTTCCACCGCCGCCACCGGGGTCGCATTCAGGGCCTTGAGCGCCGCGGTGGCCCGGCAGGCCGCCCCCATGTCCGGGAAGATCACCAGCGCAGCCGCCTTCAACGCTTCGTCCGGTACAGTGTCGTAGGTAATGGAGTTGATGAACCCAAGCGTCCCCTCCGAGCCGATCATCAGGTGCTTGAGGATTTCCACCCCGTCGCTGAAATCCACCAGGCTGTTCAGGGCGTAGCCCACGGTGTTCTTCAGCCGGTACTTGTGGCGGATCTTGTCCGCCAGGTCCCGGTTG
>SLMR01000119.1 GCA_007133445.1 Aquisalimonas sp.
GCTTCCTGGCTCATACCATCAAGGGCGGTCTGTCGAACTTCAGTGCTTCGGAGGGCGTCACGCTGGCCAATGCCATCCATGACCAGGTTCTGCGCGGCCGGATGGAAGAGGCGGCGGTCACCATGGGGCATCTGGAAGATGCCGTGGGCCGTTTCGTGGATTGGGCGGAAGAGGCGCTGCTTGCCCGGGAACGTCGGGACGACGATGACCGGCGCAGGCGCGACCATGGTGTCGGAGAGGTAGGACAGGATCGCACCGTGCTCGTGGTGGAGGACGCTGCCGACACCCGAGTCATGTTGCAGGAGTTCCTGCACCGGGACGGCTACCACGTGGTCTGTGTGGAGACCGGGGAGCGGGCACTGCAGTACCTGGAGCATACCGTGCCGGACCTGGTGCTCATGAACTGCCTGATGCCGGGCATGGATGGCCTCGAGACGTGCCGACGCATCAAACAGAACGAAGCCTGCGCGGATCTTCCGGTGCTGATCGTCACCGCGCTCCATGACGAGGCCTCGGCCGGCGAAGCGATCCGTGCCGGTGCCACGGATTTCATCACCAAACCCATTTTCCTGCCGGTGTTACGCCAGCGGCTCCGCCAGATGGTGCTCTCCCGGGAGCGCCGCCAGCGCATCGAGTACCTGGCCTACCACGATGCTCTCACCGGACTGCCGAACCGGACGAGCTTCAACGAGGGCCTGATGGCGTTGCTCGAGGACGCCCGTGTCCGGGGTGCCGAGCACGTCCTGATTTACCTGGACCTGGATCAGTTCAAGATCGTCAATGACACCTGCGGCCATGGGGCCGGTGATGAGCTGCTGGCCCGGCTCGGGAAAGTGCTGGATGAGCAGGTCCGTAACGGAGACGTGGTGGCGCGGCTCGGCGGCGACGAGTTCGGTGTGCTGCTGCGCGACTGTCAGCTGGAGGATGGCGTGCGCGTGGCGGAGAAACTGGTGGAGGGGGCACGCAACTACGTCTTTGTCTGGGAGGAGCAGGCCTTCTTCGTGGGGGCCAGTGCCGGGCTGGTGGCGGTGGATTCCACTAGCACGGGAGCGGAGGATCTGCTCAGCGCCGCGGACACCGCCTGCTATTCGGCGAAGTCCCAGGGTCGGGGCCGGGTGCAGGTCTACCGGCACGAAGGTGGGCAGGTGCTGCAGGAGTCGGAGCAGATCCAGCTCGTGCCGCGCATCAATCGCGCTCTGGAAGAGGACCGATTCGTGCTGTACCGGCAACAGATTGTCGCGTTGTTTCCCGAAGCTGATGAGCGGCCCCACTATGAGGTGCTGGTGCGGATGCTGGGCGAGGACGGCGGCCTGGTGCTCCCGGGGAGCTTCATTCCCTCCGCGGAGCGCTACCAGGTGGTCCCCCGGGTGGACCGGTGGGTGATTCGGCGCGCTCTGCACGGGATACGCGAGATGCACGTGGACAGTGGCGAGCCGGCTCTCTACAGCATCAACCTCTCCGGAACCACCCTGGTTGACCCGGGCATCGCCGAGTTCATCGAGGCCACCGTGCGGGACACCGGCGTTCCGCCGGAGTGGCTGTGTTTCGAGATCACGGAAACAGCGACCATTCGTCGGCTGGAGACCGCCGTGGCGTTCATCGAGCGTATCCGTGCGCTCGGGTGCGCCTTTGCGCTGGATGACTTCGGTGCCGGGCTGTCCTCGTTCGGTTATCTGAAGACCCTGCCGGTGGACTATATCAAGATCGACGGCCGCTTTATCCGGGAACTGCTCGTGGATACCTTCGACCAGGCCATGGTCGAGGCGATCCAGCGTATCGGCAGCGTCATGGGCATCGAGACCATCGCCGAATTCGTGGAGGACGAGCAGGTGATCGAGCGGCTCCGCGAGATCGGGGTTCGGTACGCCCAGGGCTTCGGTGTGCACCGGCCGGAACCCTTCGTGGAATAAGGGCAGCCGCAGGTGCGGCCGCCTGCGCCGCGACCGGGGACTCAGTCTGCCCGTGAGGTGTTCGTCATCCGGTCGCCCGGGCGCAGCCCGGCACCCAGATGCGGACGTCATCACCGTGGCGACGATTGCGCAGCATTTGAAACAGCGGCTCGTGCAGGGCCTCGAAGGCCTCGGGGTCCCGGAAGAACGAGGTCACGGAGATCAGGATGTCCTGGCAGAACTGGCGCAGTTCATCCGCGTCCGCCTCGATGACATGCAGATACTCCTCCAGCGTGGCCATGGGCCGGGCCGCCATCCGGCGCCGCAGGCGACGCTGTATGGTTTTTTCCTTGTACGCGGCCAGGTCGAGACCGGTCTGCTGCTGCATCAGCCGGGTAATGCGTTCGTACACCGGTGCCGCCCGTTCCTCCGGTTGAGTGAACACGGTGCGACCGGTCATGTCGGCGATGCGCTGCAACCGGGTGCCCCGGGCAGCCGTGACCACGCAGGCCTCGGGCCGGGCGTGCGCCAGCTGCTACAGTGGTGTTCCCTGACGGCAAGTGACGTGAATCCGGGGCTGCAGCACCCGGCCATTGTGCCGGGGGTGAGTGATGCGCGGGTGCGACCGCACCGCAGCGTCAACAATGACCAGGAGGCGTGTTGCAGGCCGAGGACTGGACCACCTACCGACTCTTGATCGCCGCCGGTGTTGTGGCCTACGGGGCCATGATTCTGGTTGCCGGCCTGGTGTCTCCGGGATTGCCTGGCGCCTCGGTCCTGGGCACCGCGCTGATGGAGGTATCCCGTCTGACGGGACTGGGGCTGGTCCTGGTAGGACTCGGTTTCGTGGGCCTGCCCTGGAGCCGTCGGTTGAGCCTGGTCGTGGCCCTCGTTGTGCTGGGGTTGTCGCTGGCCGGGTTACTGGGTGGGTCGGCTGGGGCAGGGCAAGGCGTGGGCGAGGTCATTACCGGTCTCGGCGGTATGCTCCTGCTGCTCCAGGCCAGTCTCACGGGCTCCCGCGCTGCGTGGCGGCTGGCCGCGGCGGTGGCCCTGTTGGCGGCACTGGTGCTGGTGTGGTCCGCTGCCCTCCCGGCTGCCGTGGCGCTGGTGTTGCTGGCCGCGCTGGCCTGGCCCGGGTCGTTGCCGGTGCAGTCTCAGGATACTCCGGGGGCTAACCTGAGCCTGGCGGGCCCGCTGTTGATGTTCGCGGTGGTCCTCGCGGGGAGTCTGGTGCTGTGGCACGTGGTTGCGGATGCGCAACGGGCGTTGTGGATGGAGCGCTCGGACCGGGTTGCCGATCAGTTCCATCAGCACATTCAGGACGATCTCGCCCTGCGAGTGGAAGCCGTGGATCGCATGGCTGCCCGCTGGGCGCAGACCGGCGGCGTGCTGGAGTCCCTGTGGCGGGCTGACGCCAGCACCTATATCCGGGATTTCCGCGGGCTGGAGGGGATGGCCATCCTCGAGCCCGATCTGCGCGTACGCTGGTTCGAGGGCCGGCTCTGGATTGGCC
>SLMR01000018.1 GCA_007133445.1 Aquisalimonas sp.
CAGGGGAGCGCCGCCAACGGACATGTACCGAAGCTGCGGGGCTTCCAGCGCCAGGCCGTTGGCGTTCAGGTACTCCAGCAGGCGCTGGAACATGGCGGGCACGCCCTGCAGTACGGTCAGGCCGTCCCTGCCCAGGGCCTTCGCCAGCGCCGCCGGATCGAAGCGCGCACCCAGTTGCAGGGTGGCGCCGGCGAACAACGTGCCAAGGAACATGCTGGAGAGGCCGAACACGTGGGAGATCGGCAGCACGCCGTAGACGCGGTCCGCCGGCTGCAGGTCGCGCAGCCCACCCGATACCGCCGCGACGAACAGCATGTTGCAGTGGGTGAGCATGACGCCCTTGGGCGTCCCGGTGGTGCCGGAGGTGTAGATCAGCGTGGCCACCTGCTGGTCACCCGCGTGCTCGACCGGCTCGGGTTCCACCGATTCCTGGCGCGGCCCGAACGCGATCTCCCCCAGTCGCGACGACTGGACGCGCTCGGCGCCGAATCGGTCCGCCAGGGGGCCGGCGGCATCCGGTGATGCTCCGGTGGTGAACACCATCAGGCGTGGCTGGCAGCTGCCGGCGATGGTCTCGATCTCGGCGGCCGACAGGCGAGCACTCACGACGGCGCACCACACATCCATCTCGCTGGCCGCAAGGATAGTGGCGACCAGGGCCCGGCTGTTCTCGTTCAGGACCATGATGCGGTCCCCGGGGCGAACGCCGGCACTCGCCAGGCGCTCGCGCATTTCGGTCACCGCCTCGGCCAGCTCCGCATAACTCCACACCACGTCGCCGTCGACAATGGCCACGGCCGACGGCGTGCGCTCGGCCCAGGCCAGAGGCGCATGGCTGATGCGCCGCGGCAGGTTCGTAACGATGTCACTGGCCCACTGGCCCCGGATGCGTTCATCCGGCATCTGTGCCTCGGTCATGCCGTCCTCCTACCCGGTGAGTTCCTTCGCCATGTTGCGGGCGATGACGATCTGCTGGATCTGGCTCGTGCCCTCGTAGAGCCGGAACAACCGCACGTCCCGGTAAAAGCGCTCCACCGGGTACTCGGAGATGTAGCCGGCGCCACCGTGGATCTGCACGGCCCGGTCGGCCACGCGGCCCACCATTTCGGCGCAGAAGAGCTTGCAGCAGGAGGCCTCGGTACTGACCCGTTCGCCGGCGTCCTTCTTACGCGCGGCCTCCATGACCATGGAGCGCCCGGCGAAGGCCTCGGCCTTGCTGTCCGCAAGCATCGCCTGGATGAGCTGGTGCTCCGCCAGATGCTTGCCGAACTGCTTGCGCTCTGTGGCGAAGCGCAGGGCCTCGTCGATGAGTCGCTCGGCGACCCCGGTGCACACGGCGGAGATGTGCAGCCGCCCGCGATCCAGCACCTTCATGGCGGTCTTGAAGCCCTGTCCCTCCTGCCCCCCGATCAGGGCATCGGCGGGGACGCGGGCATCCTCGAAGATCACGTCACAGGTGTGGGAACCGCTCTGGCCCATTTTCTTATCCGGCTTACCCAGGGTGATTCCCGGGGTTTCGGCGTCCACCAGAAAAGCCGATACACCGCCCGGCCCCTTCTGCGAGGGGTCGGTCCGCGCCATGAGCGTGAACACGCTGGCGTAGGGAGCGTTGGTGATGTAGCGCTTGGTGCCGTTGATGACGTAGTGATCGCCGTCGCGGATGGCGGTGGTCTTCACCGCACCGGCGTCAGAGCCAACGTCCGGCTCGGTGAGCGCGAACGAGCCGATGATTTCGCCCGTGGCCATGCGCGGTAGGTAGCGCTCCTTCTGCTCCTCCGTGCCGTCCATGATGATGCCCTGGGAGCCGATGCCGTTGTTGGTTCCCATGATGGAGCGGAACGCCGGCGAGGTGTGACCCAGTTCGAAGGCCACCAGGGCTTCCTCTTCCATGGTCAGCCCCAGGCCGCCGTACTCTTCGGGAATGGACAGGCCGAACAGGCCCAGCTCCTTCATCTCCTGAACGATTTCCTCGGGAATGCGATCGTTCTCGGCGACTTCCTGCTCCCTGGGCACCAGCCGCTCGCGCACGAAACGGCTGACCGTGTCGAGGAGCGTATTCAACGTCTCCTGGTCTCTGATCATGGGTACATCCTCTCAAGCAATCCGCGGATACGGGGCGGGAACACGTGGTGCTTACCGCCGTTCTTGCGGGCGGCTTGGCTGACGTTCGCGGGCGCACCGATTTGCATTGAAATCTGGCACGAACTATTCTCTTGGTCAAGTTTTTGAAACGCTGTTCCGCTTAGCGAAATGACAAGCAACACGCAGCCCCCTTGTCTCATCCTCGCACCGATACGCGAGTACGTATGGGACAATGTGCCGTTAGGGATGCCAGGAGACTGAATCATGCTCGACGCCTACGTCTACGACGGAATTCGCACCCCTGTCGGCCGTCATGCCGGCACGCTGGCCAAGGTGCGCCCGGACGATCTCATGGCCCATTGCATTCGCCACGTGGTGGAACGCAATGGCCTGGACGCAGCATTGATCGAGGACGTGATCGCCGGCTGCACGAACCAGGCCGGCGAAGATGCCCGCAACCTGGCCCGCCATGCCGGGCTGCTGGCCGGGCTGCCGGTGGACGTGGCCGGTCAGACGGTCAATCGCCTGTGCGGTTCCGGACTCGCCGCCTCCATCGACGCCGCCCGCGCGGCGCACGCCGGCGAAGGGCACCTGTTCGTCGCCGGCGGGTCCGAGAGCATGAGCCGGGCCCCGTTTGTCATGGCCAAGGCCGAGAGCGCCTATAGCCGCGACATCCGCGTGTTCGACTCCACTATTGGCGCCCGCTTCCCGAACCCCAAGGTACTGGAGCAATACGGCGGCGACACCATGCCCGAGACGGCCGACAATGTGGCGGCGGATCTCGGCATCAGCCGTGAACGGGCCGATGCCTTCGCCGCCTGGTCCCAGGCCAAGTACGCACAGGCAAAGGATGCCGGCTTCTACAACGAGGAACTGCTGCCGGTGGAGGTGCCCCAGGGGCGCAAGAAGCCGCCGGTGACGGTCAGCGAAGACGAGCATCCGCGGCCGGAGAGTACGGAGGTTAAGCTTGCCAAGCTGCCCACCCTGTTCGAGGGCGGCGTGACCACCGCCGGCAACGCCTCCGGCATCAACGACGGCGCCGCCGCGTTGCTGATCGGTAGCCGCGCCGCGGGGGACAGGATCGGCATGGCGCCCCGTGCGAGAATCCTCTCCGGCGCCGTTGCCGGCGTGGAGCCGCGGACCATGGGGCTCGGCCCCGTCCCCGCGTCACGCAAAGCCCTCGAGCGGGCCGGCATCGGCCTGGACGATCTGGACGTGATCGAACTCAACGAGGCCTTCGCGGCCCAGGTGCTGGGTTGTACCCAGATCCTGGGCGTGGCTGACGACGACCCGCGGCTGAACCCGAACGGCGGCGCCA
>SLMR01000135.1 GCA_007133445.1 Aquisalimonas sp.
GTGTCGCCGCCGACGACCACCGGGAAATAGGCATCCAGTTCCATCTCGGCGAGCAGCCGGCGCGCCAGGGCCTCGGGCTTGTTGGTGACGCAGGCAAGACCATACCCGGCCGCCCGCAAACGGTCCAGTCCGGGCCGGGTGCCGGGATACAGCCTGCTGTGGTCGCTCAGGCGCTCACCGTAGAACGCCAGGAACGCATTGAGCGCATGCTCCGTCTCTGCCTGGGTGGGTTCGCCGTCGTGACGCCCGGTCAGGGCGCGCATCACCAGGCGGCGGGCCCCGTTGCCGACCCACTGGCGCACCTGCGCCTCGCCGACGCCGGGACGCCCGACATCGGCCAACATGCGGTCCACCGCCACGGCCATGTCGGGGGCACTGTCCACCAGGGTGCCGTCCAGGTCGAACAGCACCGCGCGGATACCCTGGATCACCGCGCCACCTGCTCGAGTTCCCGCCGCATGTCGCCGATGACCCGGGCGTAGTCGTCCTGGCTGAAGATGGCCGACCCGGCGACGAAGGTATCGGCACCGGCTTCGGCGACGGCGCGGATGTTGTCGGTCTTGATACCGCCGTCGACCTCCAGGCGGATGGCGCGGCCGCTGGCGTCGATCAGCGCACGGGCCTCGCGCAGCTTGTCCAGCGTGGCCGGAATGAAGGACTGTCCGCCGAAACCGGGATTCACGGACATGAGCAGGACCATGTCCACCTTGTCCATCACGTACTTGAGCACATCCAGGGGCGTCGCCGGGTTGAACACCAGCCCGCTGCGGCAGCCCTGGTCGCGCACCAGTTGCAGGCTGCGATCGACGTGCTCGGTGGCCTCCGGATGGAAGGTGATCCAGTCGGCGCCGGCAGCGGCGAAGTCGGGGATGATGCGGTCCACGGGCTTGACCATCAGGTGGACGTCGATCTCGGCGGTAACGCCGTAGTCGCGCAGCGCCCTGCAGATCATGGGGCCGATGGTGAGGTTCGGCACGTAGTGGTTGTCCATGACGTCGAAGTGGACCATGTCCGCGCCGGCGCCGAGCACGGCGTCGACGTCCGCACCCAGGCGGGCGAAATCGGCGGAGAGGATGGACGGTGCGATGCGGTAGTCGGTCATGGGACACCCTTCCTGGCTCGGGCCCGCAACTCTACCGAATGCGTGCGATTCGGGCCACCGCGAGGGTGCCGGCAGCCGCGTCCCGCTGCTACACTCGCCCCGCCTGCCACAGCCAAGTCGAGGGGGTTGTCCCGTGATCAGTATCGCCAACCTGGTGCATGTCCTGTTCGCCGTCATCTGGGTCGGCGGCATGTTCTTCGCCTACGTGATCCTGCGGCCCGTGGCCGCCAGCACCCTGGAAGCGCCCGAACGCCTGATGCTCTGGCGCCGGGTGCTGGCCAAGTTCTTCGTCTGGGTGTGGAAGTCGGTCATCATCGTGCTGCTGTCCGGCTACTGGCTCGGGTTCGCGGTATTCAGCAGCATGGGCGACTGGCCCACACACGTCCATGTGATGCACGGCTTCGGGCTGATCATGGCGGTGCTGTTCCTGGCTGTGTTCTTCGTGCCCTTCCGGCAGTTGCGCAACGCCGTAGACACCCAGGACTGGGAGGCCGGCAGCCGCGCCCTTGCCAACGTGCGCCGACTGGTGGCGGTAAACTTGGTCGTCGGCCTGGTGGTGGTGGCGGTGGCCAGCGGCGGTCGCTTCGGGCTGCTGGGCTGACGCCCCGGCGTCAGAACCCCTTCTGACGCCGGATCTGATCGTAGGCACGGCGTGCCGCGTGGGTGCGATTGGCGCCCGCGCGGATCTCGTCCTCGGAACACCCTCGGGCCTGCAGCCGGTCCGGGTGATAGCGACTGATCAGCTTGCGGTAGGCCGTGCGGATCTGTTCCGGCGTCGCGCTCTCGGCCACGCCCAGCAGCCGAAACGGGCTCTGGGGCATGGCCCGTACGTCCTTGCCACGGCGCTGGCCACGCATCAGCCGGCGCAGCTCACTGTCATTGAACCCCAGACGCCTGGCAATTCGCTGCAACAGCGCATACTGGGGACCGCTCGCGGGGCCGTCGGCCTGGGCCACAGCCACCTGGTACTCCAGAAACGCCTCCAACAGGTCGTCGTCGCCGTCGCAGGCCCGCTGCAGACGCCGGAGCACCCACGCAAGCGGGAAATCGCGGCGCTTCCCTCGCCCGAACAGGGCGATGGCATCGGGCCGCAGGGTGTCATCCACTTCCAGCACCCGGAAGACGTCCCGCGCCGCGCGGATCTCGCCCTCGCTGACCCGCCCATCCGCCTTGGCCACGTGCCCCATGACCGCGCACGTGGCCGTGAGGTAGTGGCGCTGGAGCGGATCCGGCAGACGCTCCCGCCAGCGCCGGCCGGAAACCTGCCAGCGACGCACCGCCACGTCGCCGACATAGCCCGCCAGCAGTCCCGCCACCGCGCCGGGCACCCCGAAGGCCACCGCGCCGACAACAATCCCGGTGATGCGCCCCACCCCACCGGTCAGACGTTCCTGGATCTGTTGCACACCGCTCCCTGTCATGGTGTGTCCTAGCCGGCAGGCATGGTTGTCGCCCGGGGCTCCACGACCCCCAGGGCCACGGCCCGGGCCACGGCCTGCTGCCGGCTGCTGGCACCGAGCTTGGTGACGGCATTGCCCAGATGAAAGACCACCGTGCGCTCGGCAATACCAAGGCGCTGCGCCAGCTCCGGCGCACTGCAACCCTCGGCACACCAGAGCAGACACTCGCGCTCGCGCGCGGTTAGACCCGCGGCAGCATCGGGACACGTCAGGCGGGCCGCGGTGTCATGCAGCCAGGCCGCGGCGAGCATCGCTTCCGGCGCCACGGCCCGCAACCCCGCTCGCGTCTCCGAGTCGTCAAGCCCCGTCGCCAGCGAGAACAGGACGAAATCGCCCTGGGCGCCGCGAACAGGGCAACTGATGCCCGCACGCAAACCCAACCCACGAAGCGCGTCCACATAGTGCGTTGCAGGGCTGCCACGTCGAGCCCGCGCGAACTCCTCATCCCAGAAGACCGGGCCGGCCTGCTGGTAGGTACGCAACAGCACAGGGTCCGTCTGCAACCCGTCAAGCCGCCGGTAGAGCTCACGGAATCCGTCCGGATAGTCGTCCAGGACCATGACTTCCGGGTCCACGAACGACGTGGGCAACCGTAACCCCAGCGCGTAATACTCGAAACGCAGCGCCTGCCGGACGGCCCGGCAGGCACCGGCCAGCTCCCCCAGTGTCTTGATGCGCGCCGCGTCCGCGCGGAGCTCCGCCAGCCACCCCCTGCTCATAGACTCTTCTCTGCGCTGCCTCACGCACCCATGGCCGCAATGGGTTTACGGGCCGCCCGCTCGCGGGGCAGCCCCAGCTCGGAGCGCAGTTGCTCAACCACACTCTGGAACGCCGTA
>SLMR01000005.1 GCA_007133445.1 Aquisalimonas sp.
CAGGCAGTGCATGAACAGGGCGTCGTCCCGGGCGGCCGCCATCATGGCCGCGGTCACCCGGTAGGGCGTAAAGGCCCGCTCGCGGCGCTTCTGCTCCTCTTCCTGGCCCATGCTCGCCCATACGTCGGTCACCACCAGGTCCGCTTCCGCGGCGGCCTCATGGGGATCACGGTGAATGGTTACGCGGTCGGATGCCTGGGCAACGATGTCCGGGTCCGGGTCGAAGCCTTCCGGGCAGCCCACCCGCAGCTGGAAATCGAACTGCCGGGCGGCGTTGATATAGGAGTGGCACATGTTGTTGCCGTCACCGATCCACGCCACGGTGCGCCCCTGGATGGTGCCGCGGTGCTCCAGGTAGGTCTGGATGTCCGCCAGCAGCTGACAGGGGTGGTAGCTGTCCGAAAGGCCATTGATCACCGGCACCGAGGAGTACGCCGCAAACCGCTCCAGGGTGGCGTGATCGAACGTGCGGATCATGATGGCGTCCACCATGCGCGAGAGCACCCGGGCAGTATCCTCCACCGGTTCGCCGCGCCCGAGCTGCGTGTCGCGCGGGCTCAGGAAGATGGCACTGCCGCCCAACTGGTGCATGCCGGCTTCGAAGGAGACCCGGGTACGAGTGGACGATTTCTCGAACACCATGCCCAGGACCTTGCCGCGTAGCGGCTCATGGAGTTCGCCGCGCCGGCGCAGGGCCTTGAGGTCCCTGGCGCGCTGCAGCAGGCGATGCAGGTTGTCGGGAGTGGTGTCGCGCAGGGTCAGGAAATGCTGCACATCCATGGTGTTACCTCGCATCACGGAGGAAGCCGCGGATCAGGTCGGCGACCTGTTCGGTGATCTGGTCGGCCTCGTCATCGGAGAGAATCAACGGCGGCAGCAGCCGCACCACCGACTGCGCGGTGACGTTGATCAGCAGATGCTGCTCCAGTGCCCGTGCCACCAGGTCGGTGCACGGACGGTCCAGTTCGATGCCGAGCATCAGGCCGCGGCCCCGGATCTCCACCACGCCACTTTCGTCCGCAAGGCTGCTGCGCAGCCCGGCCTGGATGCGTTCGCCCAGTTCCCGGGCGCGCTGGAGCAGGTTCTCCTCATCCAGTGTCCGGAGGACCGCCAGCGCGGCACTTGCGGCCAGCGGGTTACCACCGAAGGTGGAGCCGTGGCTGCCGGGGCCGAGAATGTCGGCGGCCTCGCCCCGGGCCAGACAGGTGCCGATCGGCACGCCGTTGGCGAGCCCCTTGGCCAGAGTGACCACGTCGGCGGTGACGTCCTCCTGCTGGGAGGCGAGCCAGGTACCGGTGCGTCCGACGCCCGACTGGACTTCGTCGACCATCAACAGCCAGCCGTTCCGGTCACAGCGCTCGCGCAGGCCGCTCAGGTAGTCGGGGGAGGGAATGCGGATGCCGCCCTCGCCCTGGATCGGTTCCACGAGTACGGCGACCACGTCGTCCCGGTTCGCCGCGGCGTCCAGGGCGGTAAGGTCGTCGAACGGAATCCGGTCGAAGCCGTCGGGCAGTGGCCCGAATCCTTCCTGCGCCTTGGTGTTGCCGGTGGCGGCCAGGGCTGCCAGCGTGCGCCCGTGAAAGGCGTTGTCCATCACCAGGATGCGTGGCGTCGCCACGCCGCGGTGGTGGCCATGCAAGCGCGCCAGCTTGATGGCAGCTTCGTTGGCCTCGGCGCCGGAGTTGCAGAAGAACGCCGCATCCATGCCCGTGCGCTGGCACAGGGCTTCCGCCAGTTGCTCCTGCAACGGTACGCCGTAAAGGTTGGAGGTGTGCAGCAGTTGCCCGGCCTGATGCTGCAGCGCCGCCGCCACGCCGGGGTGCGCATGCCCCAGGCCACAGACGGCGATGCCGCTCAGGGCGTCCAGGTATGCCTGCCCGTCGGTATCCCAGAGCCAGGCGCCGCGCCCGTGGCTGAAGGCCACCGGGAGGCGCCCGTATGTGTGCATCAGCGGATGCGCCATGATCAGCATACTCGCAAAAACAAAAAGGCAGCGCCGAGGGAATCGCGACTACGAACGGCGATTCACGACGGAGGCTGCCGGGAAACTGGATTATAGGAAGGGCGGGGCGGACGGGCAAGTCGTGGCATCGGCGAGCGTTTTCAGAGGGGTTTTCAATGGGTATACTGAATACATGATTTGAGCCCTGGGCGAACAGGCGTCAGGCGTATCCATGTCAAGGCGAGGTTGAGTAATGGACGAGGTTCAGGAAGCCATCAAGAAGCAGGTGGACAGTCATCCGGTGATCCTTTTCATGAAGGGCACACCGCAGTTTCCGCAGTGCGGTTTCTCCATGAAAGCGTCCCAGGCGCTGGCCGGCTGTGAGGCGGAGTTCGCCTACGTGAACGTGCTCGAGGATGAACGCATTCGTCAGGGCATCAAGGACTTCGGCAATTGGCCGACGATCCCGCAGCTCTACATTGGCGGCGAGCTGGTGGGTGGCTGCGACATCATCCTGGAAATGTATGAAAGCGGCGACCTGGAGCAGATGGTCAAGTCCGCAACAGCGCAGCAGGGTGGCGACGCCTGAGCGTTGATCAGTCCCTCGGCTTCATGCACGCCCCGGCCCGACCGGGGCGACTTGCTTGGGGCCGTGCTATACCAAGGTGTTGAATTTCCCGGGCCACGCCCCAACGCGTGACCCGGTGGGAACGACGGAGGGTGAGCCGGTGGCCGCTTCCCGTCGTGCGATTCAGCGGCTGCGGCTCGGTGCCGCAACCGGACGCTTGCAATCGAAGGAGGCACAAGAATGGCTTACGAACTCCCGGATCTTCCCTACGCGCACCATGCGCTGGAGCCGCACATCGATGCCAAGACCATGGAAATCCACCATGGCAAACATCACAACACCTACGTGACCAAGCTCAATGCCGCCGTGGAGAACCACCCGGATCTGGCGGCGAAGCCGGTGGAAGAGCTGATCAAGCGCATCAAGGACCTGCCGGCGGACATCCAGACTGCCGTTCGGAACAACGGTGGCGGGCATGCGAACCACACCATGTTCTGGCAGATGATGGGTCCGAACGGTGGCGGTGAGCCGCGCGGTGAACTGGCCGACGCCATCAAGAGCACCTTCGGCAGCCTTGACGCCTTCAAGGAAGAGTTCGGCAACGCCGCCGTGGGCCGTTTCGGCTCCGGTTGGGCCTGGCTCGTGCTGGACAATAGCGGCAAGCTGCGGGTTACTTCCACGCCCAACCAGGACAGCCCGCTGATGGAAGACATCGCCGACGTACCGGGCACCCCGCTCCTGGGCCTGGACGTCTGGGAGCACGCCTACTACCTCAACTACCAGAACCGGCGTCCGGACTACATCGCCGCGTTCTGGAACGTGGTGAACTGGGACGACGTGGCCAAGCGGTACGCTGCCGCGAAGTAATCGTTCCCGAGGTC
>SLMR01000098.1 GCA_007133445.1 Aquisalimonas sp.
GGCCAAGAAAACCGCCATCGGCGCCGCCATGCGCAAACTCATTCACATCGCCTTCGGCGTGGTGAAAAATCAAACACCCTATGAACCCGAGTGCGCTTGACGGCCAAGACGGTATCTACGGTCCTGTCAGGCGGCGCCGGCATCCTTGTACAGCGACTCGATGAGATCGCTGTACTTCTCGTAGATCTTCCCGCGGCGGATCTTCATGGTCGCCGTGACCTCATCGTCGTCGTGGTCCAGCTCCTTGGTCAGCAGCGCGAAACGCTTGATCTGCGCGACCCGCGGCAACTGCTCGTTGGCGGTCTGGACTTCGGCGTCGATGAGCCGGAACACCTCCGGGTTCTCTGCCAGACTGCGGAACGTCGTATAGGCGATGCCGTGCTCCTCGGCCCACTTGGCCACGGTGTCGTAGTCGATCTGGATCAGCGCTGTCACGAACTTGCGCGCTTCGCCGGTGGCCACGCACTCCTTGATGTAGGGGCTCGCCTTGACGGTGTTCTCGATCTCCGAGGGCGAGAGGTTCTTGCCGCCGGCAGTGATCATGATGTCCTTCTTGCGGTCCACCATGCGCACGATGCCGTCGTCCATTTCCACCACGTCACCCGTGTGCAGCCAGCCATTGCGGATGGTGTCCCGGGTGGCCTGCTCGTTCTTGTAGTAGCCCTCGAACACCATGCCGCCGGCAATCAGCAGCTCGCCGTCCTCGGCTACGTCCAGCTGCACGCCGGGCGTGGCCTCGCCGATGGTACCGGGCCGGATGCGGTCCGGCTTCTGGGCGGTCACCACCCCGGTCGTCTCCGTCTGGCCGTAGACCTCGAGCAGCGGCACACCAATGGTGCGGAAAAACCGGATGATGTCCGGCGCAATGGGCGCCGCGCCGGTAATCGCCACCCGGACGCGGCGCAGACCGATGAAGTTCTGCAGGGCCCGGAACATCAGCAGATAAGCGGTCAGGTAACGCAGGCGCTCCCCCGCGGACAGCTGCGAGCGGTGGCGATAGCAGAAGGGTTCGCATGTCGCCAGGCTCCAACGATAGAGCCAGCGCCGCAGCCGCCCGCTTTCCAGCATCTTGATGTGAATGGCCGAATGCAGCTTCTCCCAGATCCGCGGGACACCGAGGAAGACGGTCGGCGCCACCTCGCGCAGATCTTCCTGAACGGTGCGCAGCGACTCGCCGAAATTCACCAGACTGCCCAGGTAGATGGGCGCGAAGTTGGTGGTGGCCTGCTCGGCCACATGGCACAGGGGCAGGTAGGAGAGCAGACTGTCGCTCTCCCGCAGCCCCAGTCCGTCGATGGTGCTGGGCGCCACGGCACGGATGTTCCGGTAGCTGATCATCGCGCCCTTGGGTTTGCCGGTGGACCCGGAGGTGTAGATCATCAGGGCAAGATCCGTCAGCTCCTGGGCATCCAGCAAGGTGTCCGCGAGCTCGGGCTGCTGCTCGTCGATCCGCGCGCCCATGCGCTCCACCTCATCGAAGGAGAGCAGATCCGGCTCGTCATAGTTGTGCAGCCCCTTCATCTCGGGCACCACCAGCTTGCGCAGCGCCGGCAGTTGCTCGCGCACTTCCAGGACCTTGTCGGCCTGCTCCTGGTCCTCGCACATCACGATCTGGGCGTCGGAGTGCTCGAGCACATAGGCCACTTCAGGGGCCGGGCTCGTGGGGTAGACGCCGACGGTCACACCCCGGACCACACCCGCGCCCATCTGCGCGATCACCCACTCGATCCGGTTCTCGGAGATGATGGCGAAATGCCCCCCCGGCTCCAGTCCGAGTTCGCGCAGGCCGAGACCGAAATGACGGGCCCGCTGGTAGTACTCGGCCCAGGTCGTAGGATGCCAGATCCCGAAATCCTTCTGCCGGAGCGCCACCCGGTCACTCCGGTTCCGGGCATTCCAGCGCAGCATCTGCGGCAGACTCAGTTCGGGCAGTTCGGATCGTTCCGCCATGGTTCCTCCACTGCGGCCCCGCTCACGGGCCCTATGACAACCAGCGCTTGCGGCGCTTGTAGTGCTTCACGTCGCGGTAGCTCTTGCTTTCGCCCTCGGTGCCGCTGCCGAGGTAGAACTCGCGGACGTCGTCGTCGGCCATCAGTTTCTCCGGCGTACCGTCGATGACAACACGCCCGGATTCCATGATGTAGCCGTAGGAAGCCAACGCCAGGGCGACGTTGGCGTTCTGCTCCACCAGCAGCATGGCCACGCCCTGCTCGCGGTTGATCCGGGCGATGATGCCGAAGATCTCTTCCACCAGCATGGGCGACAGCCCCAGCGAGGGCTCGTCGAGCAGCATCATGCTCGGCTGCCCCAGCAGCCCGCGGCCGATGGCAAGCATCTGCTGTTCACCCCCGGACAGGTAGCCCGCCAGCGAGCGCCGCCGGGAGTAGAGTTGCGGGAAATACTCGTAGACCAGTTCCTGGCGCACCCGCTGGCTGCGATCAGTGGCGGCATACCCGGCCGCCACCAGGTTCTCCTCCACGGACAGGTCCTCGAAGACCCGCCGCCCCTCCATGACGTGGCATAGCCCGTCGTGGACCAGGCGATGCGGCGGGCGTGTGCCCACCGCATCGCCATCGAACCGGATCTCCCCCGACGACAGCTCACCATTCTCCAGGAACAGGATATTGGCGATCGCCTTCAGGGTGGTGGACTTGCCGGCACCATTGGAGCCGAGCAGCGCCACCACCTCGCCCCGCGGGACAGTCAGCGACAGCCCCCGGAGGACCTGGACGGTGTGGTTGTAGACCACTTCGATGTTGCTGACTTCGAGAATCCGGTCGTCCGCCACGTGCTTACTCCTCGGTCAGATCGATCCAGTCCGACACCGGGACCATGCGTCCCTCATCCACATCGGCCCGATAGATGCGCCCGACCGGAATGGAGTTACCGCGGAAGGTCACGGGCACGCCGATGATGCCGCCGGTATCGATGTCCTCCATCCCATCCATCGCCCGGCGCATGTTGGTTCCGGTGAGTTCGTCTCCGGCCTCAAGCGTGGCCTCGGCAATCTGCTTGAGCAGGATGCCCGCCAGCCAGGCCTGGATGTAGGTGGTGGCCCGGTACTCGTCATTGAGTTCGCGGATGGTGCGCATCATCTCGTAATCATCCGCTTCCTCGTCGTAGTAGTAGCGGTAAGGCATCACCCCCATGAAGCCATCCGCGGCATCGCCCATTTCGTCGATGATGCCCTGATCCATGGTGTAGTACGTGCCCATGAAGCGGGTATCCATGCCCATCTGCCGGGACCGTTGGATGAAGTCCGGGATGGGCGACAGGATGTAGCCGTGGAAGATGGTGTAGTCCGGGCGGGCGCGACGGTGCTCCAGCGCCGCTGAGGAGATATCCGCGGCACCGGGCGGCGTCACGATGGTGGCCGCCACTTCCAGAC
>SLMR01000230.1 GCA_007133445.1 Aquisalimonas sp.
CGCACCGTGCTGGAGTCCATGGTCGAGGGCGTCATCGTCACCGATTCCGACGGTGAGGTCCGGGTATTCAATCGCGCCGCCAGGGAGATGCTCGGCCGGGGCCCTAACGGGGATGATCCGGCTCTTTGGGGCGAAGAATTCGGCCTGTTTCACCTGGACGGTGTGACCCCGTATGCATCGGCAGAGCTGCCCTTGAGTCGCGCGCTCCGCGGCGAATCGGTGGCCGCCGAGGAACTCCTGGTCCGGAGCGCCGATGGGGTGACCCAGTACCGCATCCGCGCGACCGCAACGCCCGTAAAAAATCAGCAGGGCAACTGCGCCGGCGCGGCCGTCATCTTTCACGACGTGACCGACGCCCGCCAGGTGGAAGCGGACCTGCGCCGTGATCGCGCGACCGCCGTCGATGCCACCCGGGCCAAGAGCGAGTTCCTGGCCAACATGAGCCACGAGATCCGCACGCCGCTGACGGCGGTGCTCGGCTTCTCGGACCTGCTCCTCGACGCCAACCTCACGGAGAGCGACCGGCTCAACTACATCCAGGCCATCCGCCGCAACGGCGAGCACCTCCTCGGGCTGATCAACGACATCCTCGATCTGTCCAAGATCCAGGCGAACCGGATGCGCACGGAGGCCACGCGGTTCTCCCTGCATCAGCTTCTGCACGAGGTGGCGTCGGTGATGCAGGTGCGGGCCCAGGAAAAGGGTCTGAAGTTCGCCGTTGTCTACGAAACCCCCATCCCGCTGCATATCGAGAGCGACGCCATGCGGGTCCGGCAGATCCTGCTGAACCTGATCAGCAACGCCATCAAGTTCACGTCGAAGGGCCAGGTGCGGCTCGCGGTGCGCTGTTTGGCTGATGGCGGGGATGCCTCGCGCATCGAGTTCGCCGTGTCCGATACCGGGGTTGGCCTCAGCGCGGAGGAGATCGCCGAACTGTTCCAGCCGTTCCAGCAGGCGAACCCGTCCACCACGCGGCAGTTCGGGGGAACCGGGCTCGGGCTGGCAATCTGCCATTCCCTGGCGCAGGTGCTCGGCGGCGAAATCCGGGTGCAGAGTGTGCCGGGCGAGGGCAGTACCTTCACGTTCGCGTTTGCACACGAGATGGATCCGGATGGGGAGACGGTGGCCGATCACGGCCATGCGTATGACGCCAGGGATGAGGTGGACGTGGACACGGCAGTTGCCGAAACGCTCGCCGGGCGCGTGCTCCTTGCCGAGGACGGCGTTGATAACCAGGCACTGATCTCGACCATCCTGGAGCGGCAGGGTCTGGAAGTGAACGTGGCCGGCAACGGCGAGGTGGCGGTGGCCGAGGCGATGCAGGCGCTCACGGAGCAGCGGCCGTACGACCTGATTCTCATGGACATGCAGATGCCAAAGCTCGATGGCTACGGTGCCACGGCCCGTCTGCGCAGTCGGGGGTACACCGGGCCCATTGTCGCCCTCACGGCCCACGCCATGGCCGGCGAGCGGGAGCGCTGCATTGCGGCCGGTTGCGATGACTACCTCACCAAGCCCATCGCCCGCGCCGTGCTGCTGGGCGCCGTGCAGAGCCACCTGCACCGGATGCGTGGCCAGCAGGCGACAGCGGCCGAGCCGCCGCAGACCATTCACGGTGACAGTGGGGAGACGGACGGACTGCTCTACAGCGCCTACGCCGACGACCCCGACTTGGGGGATCTGGTGGAGGCGTTCGTGGAGCGGCTGCCGAAACAGGTTGCAGGCATCAGGGTCGCCCGGGAGAGCGGTGACGGTGAGGAACTCCGCCGCACTGTCCACCAGCTGAAAGGGGCAGCGGGCAGCTACGGTTTCATGCCGGTGAGCATTGATGCCAAGGCGGTGGAAGCCCTGCTGCAGGAGCGCGGAGCGGATGGCGAGGTGGACGACGCGCTGGAGCGGCTGTTTACGACCTGCGGCCGCGTCCGGCAAGGCAACGGGGTCGGTGACGGTTGATGGACATGGGGCAGCAGACCGTCCTGGTGATCGACGATGCCCAGGACATTCACGACATCGTGGGTGCCCGCCTGCGCTCCGAGACGGTGGATCTCTTTCACGCGCACGACGCCGAGGAGGGGGAGCGGCTGGTGCGGGAGCGGCATCCGGACCTGGTGCTGTTGGACCTGCAGATGCCGGGTACCGATGGCATGGCGCTGTGCCGGATCCTCAAGGAGGATCCGGAGCTCATGCACATCCCGGTGATCTTCCTCACGGGCACGCTGGATGTTGCGACCAAGGTGCAGGCGTTCGACCTGGGTGCGGTTGACTACGTCACCAAGCCCTTCGACGCGGTGGAGCTCAAGGCCCGCGTGCGGGCGGCACTGCGCACCAAACGCTACCAGGATCTGCTCACCAGCAAGGCCCAGATCGATGCGCTGACGGGGCTGTGGAACCGCGGGTATTTCAACGATCAGCTCGGCATCGAGCTGTCGCTGTGGGAACGCAAACGGGTCGCCGTTGCCCTGGTCATGGTGGACATCGACCGCTTCAAGTCCGTCAACGATACCCACGGCCATCCCTTCGGTGACACGGTGATCCACAAGGTGGCGGTCGTGCTCGATGATCTTTCCCGCGACAGCGACGTGGTCTGCCGGTACGGCGGTGAGGAGTTCACCGTCATCCTCCGGGATACGGGGGCCGAGGGGGCAGCGGTCATGGCCGAGCGGATGCGGGCTGCCGTGGAGGCGCTGGAGTTCAGGGCCGACCGGCAGGCCGTCCCGGTGACGGCGAGCGTCGGGGTCGCGGCCAGCGACCTGTGGCCCGACGGCGCCGCCCTGACCGCGGATGCGCTCCTGCAGGCCGCCGACGATGCCCTCTACCGCGCGAAACGCGCCGGCCGAAATCGCGTCGAGTCCGCTGGCCCGGGCGGCTGACTACACCCGCTCCAGCACGTTGATGATCTGCTCCCGCAGCCAGGTGTTGGCCGGGTCATTGTCCACGTTGGCGTGCCAGCACAGGTAGAGATCCTGCGGCGGCATCTCCAGCGGGAACGGGGCGACGGTGTAGGCGTCGTCCGCGTTGATCAGCTCCGCCAACCGGCCCGGCATGGTGAGCACCAGGTCCGTCTCCCGCACGACCCGCGATGCCGCGAAGAAGTGCTGGCACCGCAGGGTCACCTTCCGCTGCAGCCCATGGCGGGCCAGCTCGAAATCCTCGAGCCCCGGCCCGGTCCGCCGTGACGTGACCAGGATGTGGCGCTGGCGCAGGTAGGTGGCCAGGTCCAGCCCGCCCTCCAGGGCGGGGTGACCGCGGCGCGCCATGACCACCAGCGGGTCCGTGTTGATGTGCACGTGACGGATGTTGCGCGAGCGCGGCAGCAACGAGTCGGTGACCAGATCCAGATGGCCGCTGAACAGATCCGCCTCCATGTCACGGCGCCGGAACGTCACA
>SLMR01000277.1 GCA_007133445.1 Aquisalimonas sp.
CGGTGGCCATCGAGCAGCGCACCAGCCGCGGCGGGCGCAAGTCCACCGTGGCCACCATGACCGAGGTGCACCACTTCCTGCGGCTGCTGTACGTCAAGCTGGGCACCCAGTACTGCCCGGACTGCGACGTGCCCATCCAGGCCCAGTCGCCGGAGGCCATCTGCGCGCGCATTCTCGCCGACTACCGGAGCCGCGAGATCACCCTGCTGGCGCCGCTGATCGTGGCGCGCAAGGGCGTGTACACGGATCTCGCCAAGTGGGCGGCGAACAAGGGATTCGACCACCTGCGCGTGGATGACGCCTACCTCTCCACCGCCGACTGGCCGCGGCTGGACCGCTTCCGCGAACACGACATCGATCTGCCCGTGGCCACACTCACCGTGGACCCGGCGAACGAGTCCGCCCTGCGCACCGCGGTCGAACGCGCCCTGGAGTATGGCAAGCACACCCTGAAGCTGGCCAAAGAAGACGCGGCCGACATGGCGTTCTCGAGCGAGCGCGCCTGCCCGGGCTGCGGCACCAGCTTCGAGGAGCCGGACCCGCGGCTGTTCTCCTACAACTCCAAGCACGGCTGGTGCCCGTCCTGCTTCGGCACCGGGGAGGTGCTGCCCGGCTTCGATGCGGAGCAGACCGGCGAGGAGAGCGCCTGGAACGAGGACGACGCCGAGCCGGTCACCTGCCCCGGCTGCGACGGCCGCCGGCTCAACCCGGTGGCGCTGGCCATGCGCTTCCAGGGGCACACCATCGCCGCGATCTCGGACCAGTCCGTGGCACACGCCGCCGGCTGGGCCAACGACCTGTCCCTGACAGGGCGCGACGCCGCCATCGCCCAGGACATCCTGCCGGAGCTCCGTAACCGGCTGGACTTCCTGCAACAGGTGGGGCTGGGCTATCTCGCCCTGGACCGGGCGGCGCCCACGCTCTCCGGCGGCGAGGCCCAGCGCATCCGCCTGGCCGCCCAGCTCGGCTCCAGCCTGCAGGGCGTGTGCTACGTGCTGGACGAACCCACCATCGGCCTGCATCCGCGGGACAACCGCATGCTGCTGGACACACTCCAGCGCCTGGAGGGCCAGGGCAACACCATCGTGGTGGTGGAACACGACGAGGACACCATCCGCCGCGCCGAACACGTCATCGACCTGGGCCCGGGCGCCGGAGTGAACGGCGGCCGCGTGGTCGCGGAAGGCACCGTGGACCAGCTGCTGGCCAACCCCGACTCGGTCACTGGCCGTGCCCTCGCCAACCCGCTACACCATCCGCTACGCGGCGAGCGCCGGGGCTTTCCCGCCGAGCAGACGCTGACCTTGCAGCAGGCCAGCCTGCATAACCTGGCGGACGTGGACGTGGACATCCCCCTGCACCGGCTGGTGTGCGTCACCGGCGTCTCCGGCAGCGGCAAGTCCTCGCTGGTGCGCGGTGTCCTGCAGGCCGGCCTCAAGCGGCTGACCAGCCGCCGCCCCAGTGACCCGACACCCACCCTCGACGGCTGCGCCGGCATCACCGGCGCCGAGCACGTGGACCGGGTGCTGGAGGTGGACCAGACCCCCATCGGCAAGACGCCGCGCTCCTGTCCAGCCACCTACATCGGCTTCTGGGACGCCATCCGCCAGCTTTACGCCGGCACCGAAGAGGCGCGCCTGCGTGGCTACAACGCCGGACGGTTCTCGTTCAACACCAGGGACGGTCGCTGTCCCGGCTGCGATGGTCAGGGCGTGAAGAAGATCGAAATGAGCTTCCTGCCGGACGTCACTGTGCCCTGCGAACTCTGTCATGGCCTGCGCTTCACGCCGGAGACCCTGGCGGTGACCTACAAGGGCAAGTCCATCGGCGATGTGCTCAACATGAGCGTGGACGAGGCGGTGGATTTCTTCAGCGCCCACCCGAAGGTCCACCACGCCCTGGAGCTGCTGCAGTCGGTGGGGCTGGGCTACCTGACCCTGGGCCAGCAGAGCCCCACGCTCTCGGGGGGCGAGGCCCAGCGCATCAAACTGGTCACCGAGCTGGCCAAGGCGCGACCGAACATGAAAGGCCGCCAGCAGCCGCACACCGTGTACGTGCTGGACGAGCCCACGGTGGGTCTGCATATGGCCGACGTGGAAAAGCTCATCCATGTGCTGCACCGGCTGGTGGATGCCGCCCACACCGTAGTGCTGATCGAGCACAACCTGGACCTGATCGCCGAGGCGGACTGGCTCATCGACATGGGCCCCGAGGGTGGCGAGGAAGGCGGCAGCGTGGTGGCGAGAGGCGTGCCGGAGGATGTCGTGCTCAAGGACACCGATCACTCCCACACGGCACGCATCCTCGGCGAGTTTATCGGCCACCAATCCCGCTCCCCGTGCGAGCGTGGCAACGAGGGTGCCGGGGCTTGACCCCTGAACCAACGTACTACACTGGGAAGTGAGGAGACTCGGGAAGAAGAAAGAGGAGGAGGACGATGAGCGCATACAAGATTGTCGAGATCATCGGGACCAGCCCGAAATCCTGGGAAGACGCCGCCAACAACGCGATTCAGGTGGCCCGCAAGTCCATCCGCCACATGCGCGTTGCCGAGGTGCGGGAGTTCGACCTCAACCTCAATGACGACGGCAGCATTTCCGAGTACCGGGTCAAGGTGAACGTCTCCTTCAAGTACGAAGAGGGCTGATCCCGGCAGCCCGCGATCACGGGGGATCGATACGATCCCCCGCGTTTCTCTCGCCCCCGCACTGCAAGGCAACTATCGCCCGGCGGTCACCCCAGAGCGTTGTAGCCCGGAAAATCCGCGGCCTGGCAGGGTGTCGACGAAACCTCCATGCCCTCGCACCCCTGGGAATGCTCACCCAGCACCTCGGCAAGCGCCACGGCGTTATTCCGTTCCCGGTCACGGGCGGCAAACAGCAGTGTCAGCGGCCCGTTGCCAGCCCGTGTCATAAGGTCGTCCATGGCGCCTGGGTGCGCCAGGAGTTCCTGCCGATAGGCCTGCCGGAATGCCGGCCAGCGCGCCGGATCGTGGCCGTACCACTGGCGCAGCTCCGGGGACGGCGCGAGCTGTGGCTGCCAGGCATCCAGGGCGGCGTCCGCCTTGCGGATCCCGCGCGGCCAGAGGCGGTCCACCAGCACGCGCATGCCGTCGCCGGTTTCCACTGGATCATGTATGCGCCGAACCCGAATCTCCATGCCGCCTCCCGGAAGCCCGCCCGGGTTCACCCTTCCCGGGCCGTCGCCTCTTCGTAGCCGTAGACCATGAGAATGAACGCATAGCGGTACGCCACTTCCTCCAGGAAGTCGAAGCGGCCGCCGGGGCCACCATGCCCGGCGCTCATGTTGGTGCGCAGCAGCAGCAGATTGTTGTCCGTCTTCTTCTCCCGCAGCCGTGCCACCCACTTGGCCGGCTCCCAGTA